>JAISSA010000028.1 GCA_031273365.1 Synergistaceae bacterium | reverse complement strand
CCCTCCACGGCCGCGTCGCGATTCAGTCCGTCGTTCTTCGACAGGGCGCTGCCGATTTCGCCGCGGCTGTCGAAAAGTATTTTTATTATATCGAACACGACTTCCTCGCTGAGTTTGCCGCTCGCCGTCAAAGCGGCCTTCACCGCCACCGTCGCGGTCTCTCCGTCAATGCCCGGCCAGGCGTAGGCGTCGCGCGAAATAACCTGTTGGGAGTAGAACGGATACCGGGAGATGAGGAACTGAGCGTGGGCATTTCCGACGCTCAAAAGATGAGCGCCCCCTTCCGCCCCCAGCTCGCTTATGGCTGGCGTGGGAACGCCGGCGGTGCAGAAAAAGGCGTCTATTTTGCCGTCTCTGAACGCCGAAACGGAAGCGCCGAAGCTCAGGTGGTCGACGCTTATGTCGGCATACGAGATTCCGTACGCATCGAGTATCTGAATCGCGTTGAGTTCCGTTCCGCTCCCCTCGTCGCCCACCGAGACGCGTTTGCCCTTCAAATCCGCAATCCCGCCGATCTCGCGCCGGGCCACGATCTGGCATATTTCAGGGTAGAGGCCGGCAATTGCGGAAAAATCCCTGAAGGCTCCCTCCGTCGAAAAAAGGTGGGTTCCATTGTAAGCGTAGGTCATGATGTCGTTCTGTACGAAGGCGACGTCGGCCCGGCCGTTTCTCAGGAGATGGACATTGTCGACCGACCCGCCGCTCCGGATCACGGTGACGGGAATATTCATCCGCTTCTCCAGAACTTCCGCGAGCGCGTTCCCATAAGCGTAGTACAGGCCCCCCTCGCCGCCCGTCGCGATCCTTATCCTCGCGAGCGGAACATCCGCGCCGCCAAAGAATCGATAACCGATAAACAGGAGGATCGCGGCGGCCAGAAAAACCTGAATCACAACGTTTTTTCGCATTGTACGCACCGAACCCCGCTACCTGAAAAACCCCGCCATGATCGCGATGACGGCGGCGTTGGAAATGTCCACCAGAAAAGCGCCCACTATGGGCACCACGAAGAAAGCCTTTTCAGAGGGGCCATATTTGCCCGTGATCGCCTGCATACAGACCAGGGCGTTCGGCGTCGCGCCGAGGCCGAATCCGACGAGCCCGCCTGCCATGACCGTCGAATCGTAGTTCCCGCCGAAAAGTCTGAAGACCAGAAAATAGGCGATGAGCACGATGAGGACCATCTGGGCCGCCATCATGACGACGAGCGGCATGGCCAGATTTGTGAGCTGCCACAGTTGCAGCGAATTGATCGCCATGGTTATGTACAGCCCCAGCGTTATGTCGCCGATCATCCCGATACATCTGGAGTCGATCGCGAACCAGCCGGTCCCGTCACCAACGTTGCGCATGGCTATGGCGACGATCATGGCGCCGAGGTAGGGCGGCAGCGTGATGCCCGCTTTCCTGAGGTAATAGCTCACGGCTGAACCCAATCCGGCGGCCGCCAGAATCCATGAAAGGTTCTGCATGAGGTGCGGGCCGGACACCCTGTGTTCACCATCGTCCGCATGGTTCTCTTCGCCCTGCGTAAACTCGCCAACCTCTTCCAGAACCGCGTCGTTGTTCGGGGCGATGTCGGCAAAGGGGAATTTTTGCATCCTGTTGGGCGTGACGAGTTTATGAATTTTTATTATCCACTCGCCCAGCGGGCCGCCGATTATGGACCCCGCCACCATGCCGAACGTGGCGCAGGCGATGCCCGCGCTCAGAGCTCCGGTGACGCCGTATTCATCCTCGAACAGCGCGCCGAAAGCGCCCGCGGTGCCAAGGCCTCCGATCATCGGAACGGAGCCGCCGATTATGCCCGTGAGGGGGTTCAGTCCAAAACCCATGGCGACGGGAATGCCGACCGCGTTCTGCAGGATCGACACCAGCGTGGACACGGCCCAGAACGCGACGACCATGAGGCCGCCCTTCAGGACCAGTTTATAGCTCGCGTTCATTCCGACGGTGCAGAAAAAACAGATCATAAACACGGTCTGCAACGTGCCGTCGAAGGCGAAGCCGATGATGCCTCTGGCCTGCAGGGTCGCCGTGACCACGGCGACAGTGAGGCCTCCAACCGCCGGCGCGGGAATGGAATACTTCACGAGCACCGGCATTTTCGACCTCAGCCAGACGCCAAAATAATACATCACAGCACCCAGCGCGGCCGCCTGCAACATGTCGAACCTGAGCTGCCACATCCCGTTTACGAGCACTCTTTCCATTTCGACAACACCTCGCGTCAGTGTTCAGATGCCACTCTTTCGTTCTGTTCGGCTCAATGGGCGCTGCGGGTGTACAAAAAAGGCCCGGCCGTCTCAAAGCCCATCTTTTTGTACTCGAAAATCTGCTCGGTCGAGCCCACGAGGAAATACCCTCCGGGGGCAAGAGCGTTATAAAATTTTTTATACAGGGCCGTCTTCGTCTCCGCCGTAAAGTAGATGACGACGTTGCGGCACAGGATAACGTCGAACCCGCTTCCAAAGGCGTCGTCGATCATGTTGAAACGCCGAAACGTCACGCGCCGTTTGATATCCGCCGTGATTTCATACGTTTCGCCCCTGTCGGCGGTCGTGAAATATTTCGAGAGATATTCGGGCGGCACGTTCAGGAGCTGGCGCTTCAGGTACACGCCCTTTTGCGCGATGGCAAGCGCACCCTGATCGATATCGCAGGCAAGCACGGGAGAGAGGGGATCGAGCCCGCAAACCGCCGCCAGAATCGCCAGAGAATAAGGCTCTTCTCCCGTCGCGCAGCCGGCGCTCCACAGCTTCAGACGCTTATGTCCCCGTTTTTTGAGCAGTTCCGGGACCAGGTGATCCCGCAGCTTCCACCATTGTTTGTCGTTGCGGAAAAATTCCGAGACGTTGATCGTCAGGTGGTCCAGAAACTCGCGAAGCTTCTGATCGTTGTCCCGGATCATATTGAAGTACGCGTCATACGTTCCGACGTTCCAGCGCTCCATCAGCATATGGACCCTGCGGTGAATCTGATTTTTGTAAGAATTCAGGTCCAGTCCGATAATTTTTCGCAGCTTCTGCTTGAAGGCCTCGTATTCCGGAGAATTATAGAGATTGGACTCTTCCATTCCGCATGTCGCCTCCCAGGTCCCTTTATTTCGATCGTCGTCGCGACTGTTATCTGGTATCCATTCAAACCCCGCATTGCCCACCTGGGCAAAAGCTGGCGAAATACTTCGGGGGTTCCAGGGGGGCCGACGAACGTAGTGAGCGAATGGGCTCCGCCCCCCTGGGCTTGAACGTTTACTGTCATTTCATAACGTATCTCAACCTATTCTTCCATAACCTCTTTTTCCTTTGCTTTCACAGCTTCCTCTATTTTTTTGATAAAGTCGTCCGTAATATCCTGGACTTCCCTGCTGTATTTTTTTAACTCGTCCTCTGTAATGCTGGAATCCTTCTCCATCTTTTTCAGGTTTTCCACCGCATCGCGCCGGTGATTGCGCATCACGACCCTTGCCTCCTCCGCCTTTTTGGTCACCAGCTTCACGAGGTCCATACGGCGGTCCTTCGTCAGCTCCGGCAGCGTCAGGCGTATCGCCTCCCCGTCGTTCTGGGGGGTTATGCCGATATTGGAGGCAAGGATGGCCTTTTCGACGGCTTTCAGGCTGCTTCGGTCAAAGGGGGCGACCAGAATTTTACGGGCCTCGGGAATGGTGATGCTGGCCAGTTGCTTCAAAGGCGTCTGATTTCCGTAGTACTCGACCCTGATGTCGCTCACCAGGCCCGGATGCGCACGTCCCGTGCGTATGGCCAGATATTCTCCCTTCAGGAACTCCAGAGCCCTCTCCATTTTTCCCCGCAGATTTTTTATCTCGGTTTTCGGCATTACAAATCCTCCTTTAAATCCTCCTTCATGACTGCGCCGTGCGAACCGCATTCGTCCGGACGAGAGGATGGCGTCACCGTTGCCAGCGCCTGTCCGTCGTCCCGCCCCGACTCTCCGTCATGAACGATTGTACCAATTCGTTCTCCTTTTACAAGCATTGCCACCAGGTTGCCCTGCTTCAATATATTGATGACGAGAATGGGAATTTTGTTGTCCATGCAGAGTGAAAACGCGGAAATGTCCATGACCTGAAAGTTCCGGGTCAGCGCCTCCCTGTAGGTGACGCTGGGGAGCAGCCGGGCCGACGTGTCCGTCCTGGGGTCCGTGTCGTATATGCCGTCGACCTTCGTCCCCTTCACCATGCACTGAACGCCCATCTCCGCCGCTCGCAGGGCGGCCGCCGTGTCCGTCGACAGGCAGGGGGAGCCCGTGCCGGCCGCAAAGATCACGACGCGTCCCTTTTCCAGATGGCGCAGGGCGCGCCTTCGGATATAGGGCTCGGCCACGGGGCGCATTTCGATGGCGGTCTGAACCCGGGTGGGAACGCCCAGCTGTTCCAGGACGTCCTGCAGGGCCAGCGCGTTGACGACCGTCCCCAGCATCCCCATGTGATCCGCCTGAACACGCTCAATGCCAAGCTTTTCCATTTCCCTGCCGCGAAACATGTTTCCTCCGCCCACCACCATGGAAAGAGAAACCCCCGCGCCATGCACGGTCGCGATTTCCTCCCCTATCCGGCGCACCGTTTCGCAATCGAGGCCAAAGTTTTTATCGCCGGCCAGAACCTCCCCCGACAGCTTCAGCAGAACCCGCTCGTACCGAGGCATCTCGAACACCGACCTCCGGGCCGACGCCGCAGCGGCGTTTCAGCCCATAAAATACTCCGGCGCGGAAACGACGTCCACGCCGGAGCTCAATGACGATCTCTCTCGGGCTACTCCCCGACCATAAATCTGGCAAATCTCCTGATGACGATATTTTCGCCAAGTTTTGCGATGAGTTCCACAAGCAGATCTTTGATCTTCCTGTCGGGATCCCGGATGTAACTCTGCTCCAGGAGACAGGTATTTTCGTAAAATTTCCTGACCTTGCCCTCGATGATTTTATCGATGCGGTCCGCAGGCTTGCCCTCGTCGATCAACTGCTGACGATAAATGGCCTTTTCCCTCTCGAGGTCCTCCCCGGGCACGTCCTCCGGTCTCAGATACAGGGGATTCGCGGCGGTGACGTGCATTGCGATCTCGTGCCCCAGCGCGTTGAATTCGTCGGTCTTCGCGACAAAATCCGTCTCGCTGTTGAGCTCAACCAGCGCTCCCACCTTGAAGTTGGTGTGCACGTACTGAAAAACACGCCCGTCGTCGGCCGCTCTGGAGGCCTTCTTCGCGGCCTTCGCCAGACCCTTTTCTCTCAGATAATCTATCGCCTTTTCGACGTCCCCGCCCGTCCCGGCAAGGGCCGCCTTACAGTCCATCATGCCCGATCCGGTGCGATCTCTCAGCTCTTTTACAGCGTTTGCAGTGATTTCAGCCATTATAAAAGTCCCCCCTCTGTCCCCTCGCCCTACAGACCCCCGACGGTCTCCGGGTCATAAGCCTCATGCAGGCGCTCTCTGACGGCAATGATGTCGTTTTCGCCGACGTCGACGACGGCCGCCGCCTGTTTGGGTTCGACCTCCGGAGCCGCTTCTTCCACGGCGTCCTCGCCCTGCCTGCCTTCGATGACGGCGTTCGCCATCAGGCCCGCGATCAGCTTGATGGCGCGAATGGCGTCATCGTTGCCGGGGATGGGATAATCGATTACCTCGGGGTCGCAGTTGGTATCCACGATGGAGACCACGGGAATACCCAGCTTACGCGCCTCGGCGATCGCGTTTTCCTCGCGCCGCGGATCGATGAGGAAAAGAGCGCTGGGGACGGAGTCCATTTTAGCGATGCCGCCAAGGTATTTTTCCAGCTTGGACTGCTCTTTGCGGAGGGTGGCCACTTCTTTTTTGGAAAACGTCTCCCACGTGTTGTTCTCGTCGTACCTGCGAAGTTCGAGCATACGCTGCACGCGCTTGCGGATGGTGGGGAAATTGGTCATGAGGCCGCCCAGCCAGCGCTGGTTGATATAATGCTGCCCGCAGCGCAGGGCCTCGTCGTGGATGGTGTCCTGCGCCTGACGCTTGGTCCCCACAAAGAGCACGGAGCCCCCCGAAGTCGCAACTTCACGGACAAAATCGTACGCCTTTTCCAGCCCCCTCACGGTCTTCTGCAGGTCGATGATGTAGACCCCGTTACGCTCCGTAAAAATATAGGGCTTCATCTTTGGGTTCCAGCGCCGCGTCTGATGTCCGAAATGGACTCCGCACTCCAACAGTTGTTTCATACTCACTACCGCCACTTTTTCAACCTCCCGATGGTTTTTCCTCCATGAACGACCCGCGAAGATCCCGCGCACAACGCACAAAACACCCTTTCGCGAGCGAACGCGTCCATGTGTGTATTCAGCACGTCCTTCAGTATAGCACACTCTTTTTTAAACGCGGTTTTCCTTCCCCCGGACCAGGCGCGTGATGTTCGCTTCGTGGCGATAGAGCACGCAGCACGCGAGCGCCAGCGACACGAGGATAAAGGGCAGGGGGGCGTCCAGCATTCCGAAAAAGACGGGCAGCGCCAGAAGGGACGTCATGGATGCGAGGGAGACGTACCGCGTCGTCCGCATGACGGCGTACCAGATCGCGCCGCTCAGGAGGGCTATTGCGAAGGAATTGTAAGGCCAGAGAAAAAACACCACCCCATACGTGGTGGCGACGCCCTTGCCTCCACGGAATTTCAGCCATATTGGGAAATCATGACCCATGACGACGGAAAATCCGGCCAGAGAAAGAAGCCACGGGGCGAGCGAAGCGGACGTCCCCGTAACGAGCAGGGCAAGAGCGCCCTTCAGCATGTCCATGACCGTCACGAAAATGGCCCATCCTTTGCCCATAACGCGATTCACGTTGGTGGCGCCGATATTTCCGGAACCGACCGAGCGGATATCCACCCCCCCCACTATTCTGGCGACGAGATAGCCCGTCGGAATGGAGCCTATAAAATAGGAAACCGTCATCCACAGTATCGCGCTTCTCATAACGTACCCCTCCCTGAGACGAAAAATAAGAGACGGCGAGGATCGCGTTCGTCGTCTTCGACATGCGCTTCGGGTGCAACGTCTGCATTTTACTACAAGAGAACGCCGACAGGCGCGTCCGCACCACCCCAAACGAAGAGGAGAGCCCACGCTCTCCTCTTCGTTTGTATCGGTCCATCACAGCGAATGCCCAATGTCAGGTCCTCCGCTTCCGTTTCAGATCCCCGGATCGCTGATGCGGTCGGAATCACATTGAACATCCACCGGAACACAATCCCTGTTTTTCAGGACGTCCCACTTCAGCGCCGGATTTATAAACGTCCCACCCGTCGATGCCGCTATTCCAATGTGCACCCGCTCCACGAGATCCTGCGCTGGATTACGGATGCACGAAGAGTATTTCGCATAAAGCGAGCGCTTTTCCACGTCGCTGATGCCGAGCTCGTCCATATGATGCCTGTCCACCCAACCACCACCCAAAAATCGCACGCCCCAAAACACCCGCTCGCGTTGCGATACTCTGTTATACTTCTATGTGCAGTATAACCCAGGATACGGCGCTTGAAAAGGCTCCGCCGTGAAAAACTAAAAATCCGAAAGGTGGCCCTCCTCCGGCGCCGCCTGCCAGGGCAAAGCTGAAGGCACAGGGCCTGAACGGATACGACTCCGTATCGTCGGACAGAAGACCGAAAAGGAAGGTAAAACCCATGAATAAACTCCCAAAACTGCCGACAGGCATTCAGACGTTCGAAAAAATCAGGGAAAAAGGCTACCTTTACGTCGATAAAACGAAATACCTCGTGGATCTCATCGACAATGGAGAAGTTTATTTCCTTTCGCGGCCCCGGAGGTTCGGCAAATCTCTGACGGTCTCCACGTTCGACGCGCTCTTTTCCGGAAAGAAGGAACTCTTCAGGGGACTTCACGCCGGGGAATTCTTCGAGCGACCGGATTACAGAGCGTCTCCCGTCGTGAGGCTGGACATGAGTAAAGTGGCTGCAAGACGTGGAATAGACGCCATTTTCCCATCAATAATGAGGCAGCTTAAAAGAAACGCCGAAAGACATGGCGTTGGCCTGTCGGAGGGGTTGCCCCATGACGTTTTCGGAGAATTGATTGCCGACATCTCGCAAAAGAAGGGCCCGGCGGTGGTTTTGGTGGACGAATACGACAAGCCCATACTGGATTTGCTGGATAAACCGGAGGAGAGTCAGAAAGTCCGTGACATTCTGCGTGATTTCTATACGCAGATCAAGTCTGAGGACGAATCCCTGCGCTTTATTTTCATGACGGGCATCAGCAAATTTTCAAAGATGGGCGTATTCTCAGCGATGAACAACCTGAATGACATCTCCATGAAAAACGAATACGCAACGATGCTGGGGTACACCGAAGACGAGCTGCTCGTTAATTTTGGTGATTATATCGACAAAACGGCCACCACAATGGGAAAAAGTCGAGAGGATCTCATCGCGCAGCTTCGAGATTACTATGACGGATTTTCGTTCGACGGAAAGAGCCGTCTCTATAACCCGTTTTCCACGCTGAATTTTTTTGACGACGCGACGTTCAAAAATTACTGGTTCGAGACGGGCACGCCGTCGTTCATAGCGAGGTACATGAAGGACAGACACCTGACGGTCGAGCAATTTCGCGGCATCGACGTCTCGCTGAATTTCGCTTCGACCCCCGGGGAGATCGAAAACGCCACGGCGATGAACTTCCTCTATCAGTCGGGCTATCTTACTCTGCGCCCGGGCCGCAGCCTCGATTATTCCCTCGATTA
>JAISSA010000277.1 GCA_031273365.1 Synergistaceae bacterium | reverse complement strand
CGCTGCGGTGATTGGACGCCTGTTGAATTTACAAAATCAGGTAACACAGATGCAAATTGTGTCCAGATTGAAGGAGCGATGGGGAGACCGCCAAACCGTCAGCCGACGCGCCCGGTATGGTATAAGGTCGTTCGTTGCGTGGGGCGTATTGAAAGATTCCGAGGTCCCGGGATGTTATGAAAGGTCTGCTTCAATACGCATCGACAGTCCGGAGCTTGCAATTTTTATGATACTTTCAATGCTCCACGCGAAAATCGATGGTAAATGCGAATTGAGCCTGCTGTTATGTAATCCGTCGCTTTTTCCGTTTAAGCTCCCTGCTCTGACGGGAGACTTTATAGCACAGCATGAGGAGAAAATTGAAAATATTCGTTATGGGTTGGACGATGACCTGTTGAAGCTGAAAAGCGAGTGACGAAAAAAACAGGAACAGGTTGGACAGGGGGCAGGCCCCGTTTATGGATTGTCAACAGGGCCTGCCGGATTTTCGGGTTTTCTAAATGACGCGCTGCATTGTATCAGCGGAAGTCGGCGGTTATGCCGTCTGGTTGTTCACGGTTACCAGCCCCGTGAGTCGTTCCGCAAAGAAAATCAGATTGCCGTGCTCTTCTCTGGAGAAATATTCCTTGTACGATATCCCGATCCTCGAGTTCACCGCTGCCGAAACGGGAACTGTCATTTTGCCGATGCGAGGGTCGAAAAGCGTCGCGACGCCGTCTTTCGACGTTGCCACGGTTCCCCACAGGAGATAATGGCCGGGCAGAGAAAAATATGAAAAATATGCAAAATATCCTCCATCGCCGGTCCCCTGAGAAGACTCTCTCATGATCATGCCGGTTCCCGCATCTCCGGAACGTGCCCGGACCCAGCGAAGCTCGAAATCTTCGCCGAACATGCGGAATTCGTAAACGTTCTCGATCGCTGCGCCGCTCAGATCCGCGAACCCGCCATCGTTCCAGACGGCGAAAGCGCAACGGGACGGAGAGTACACCAAAGTTCCCTTCACGGCATCGCCGGCGATTTTTTGAATAACGTCGTTCGGCGCACACGCCGGGATCGTTTCAATTGCAAGGTATGCCTCAGACATGACGATCCTAGCCTCCATTCGCGTCGACAGGCTGAGCGGCGTCGCCAATAAATTGCTCCCACGCCCTTTGCATCTGATCTGCATCCGGGAATCCGGACCTGCCCGTCACCTGAATTTCTCCAAAACCTCTGTTGACGCCAAACCCGATCGGGACAAGCCCTTCCTCCATATCCCTCGCTACAAGTTCGAGCAGCGCCAGTTCAGCGAGAGGCGACAGGCCAGGGGGTCTGGAAAAATCCGCGACGATGCGGATCGGATTCCAGACGATATTTTTTTCCACCGGCCTTACGCTGTAAAGCGCTCCATCAGCGACGCCTCCCGTGAATCGATCGATGGCGTTGTGCATTTCGTTGACCGTTATGCGGTCCATGGCCTGCTGATCTTCGTTAAGCCAGTCCGAGGCGGAAAGCGGCGTCGAGGTGGGGTAGACGTCGTCCACAAAGACGCGCCCGCTCCTCTCGGTGCTTCCGAATATATCGTCGACCATTTCGTCGACTCTCTGATCGTCCTGAAAAATGGTTCGCAGGATCCGACAGGCCTGAGACCTCAGCACGCCCTTGATCGAAGAACCGGGTATCACCGGAAGGATTCCGCCGTCTACCGCGCTCATGAGCGGCAATATTTTTGTCGCGGTTCCCTCGCGCCCCGCCTTTACCATGATTCTCGATATTGGCGACCAGTCGATGAGAATCTCGTAAGCCGGATTCAAACTGACGCCCGCAGCGTTACCAGGTGTGCCTAATCCCTGCTGGGAGGCGTTTTCGCCGTTGAGCCAGCGATCGAACTCCCCCGGTTGCGTGAAATCGTAGTAATTGATGACGAGATTCTCCAGTCTCATTTTTCCAAACCCGCGCGTTTTAGAGGAGCCGAAGCGGATTTTTTCCTGCCGCAGCGCCTCCAGCAGCAGCCCCAGCACCTCTTTCGTGCCCTGACCCTGAGCCACCTCGAGTTCCATTTCAAGGCGAAACCGGGCTCCTTTGGGCAGAAGCGCACGCGAATAAAGAGACCTGTCCTTCGTCGTTCCGGAGTCCGGATCGATCGATATGCCATGCCTGCGCTCTCTTGCCCTGTTGTTCGCAATGGGGGCGTCCTCGACGGTGAGGCAGCCAGCCCTGCCGCTGTCGCCAAAAAGCGTCCCGGCCATGCTGTCTCCGTGGTTTTGCTCCACCCAGGCCCTCATGGGTCCAGCGAGGCTGGAGCCCGGAATGTAATAGCGCCCCCTGCCGTCGCGCGCCAGATCGATGTCGACCAGGTCTCCCAGGCCGCCGTCTCCAACGCAGATCGGCACGCCGGCGACAAGTTCGCCGGTAATTTTCGCCTTTGCGGTTATGGTCATTGCAGAGCCTCCTGTCCCTGGCGTCCGTCGCCCCCGCCTCGGGCGTCAAAGATAAATTCACAGAGCGTGTCAAGAAATATGCTGAGCGTGAAAATTCTCAATGTGTCCCGGAGATCGTTGTCGAGCAGCCTCCGATTTTCCTCCTCGACGATGGTCCATATATCCCGCGTGCCCGTGGCGACCTCTCGCAGCCACGTTCGCTGCGCGGTATGCCACGTCGTGTTTCTGTCAAGCCAGGACGTCAACGGCGCAACATTCCCGGATTCCGCGACAGTGGCCCCCAGCTCCCTCAGAATTCCGACCTGACTCTTCGACGGAGCGCCCTGAAAACCGACGTTGCCAAAAAAGAGCAGAGGATCCCTGTTATGCCGGACGTATTCCGCGATATATCGACGGCAGGATTTTCGGAAGGCGGTTTTGAGGGACTCCTTTTTCAGAAGCGCAAAAAATTCACGGTCCTCCGGGTCGAGGGGCGTCCTGTCGGCCGGCGCGCCGGGGACGTCGCGAGGCGTCGCGTCGTCGAACCTCGGGTTGAGAAAAACCCTGCCGTATCCTTCGCCGACCCGATCTCCGATCCCGTAGAGAAGCCTGTTCCCGACGGCGTCCCAGTCGATCCGGCCAGGGTTCTCCACGTGGCCGTAATCGATTTTGAAAAAGAATACGCTGCCGGCTTGCAGGCAGACGAAAGAAGGCCGCGGCAAAACCCAGACGGCGTGCCACGATTCCCGCCTGCCTCTCCGGACGCAGTGAGCGCGCGCGTCGTCATCCGCAAGGGGCGCTCCGAGGACTTCTTCCAGACTTTTTTTGAAATCGGCGATATCGCTCGTAAACGCCAGGGTTTTCTCGCTTCTGACGAGAACGTCCGAGGCAAGGTAGACCGCAAGCCTTCCATCCCGGTGCTGATCGGGCGCGGGGACGGGAGAAGTCGTCCTGCCGACGCACGTGATCCTCGCCAGTCCGTATTCGTCTTTTCTGGACAGCCCGATGGACGCATGGACCATTCGGGCGAGCTCCAGCCGGCTGGCTCGTTTGAAAGCGCCCCAGAGCGATTTGGATATCCTGAGCGTTCCGCGAAATTTCAGGCCCGGCTTTATGGCCTGATAGGTGAAGAACCCTCCGGAGCGCTGTTGCGCGTCGCTCACGACGCTGTGCGTGCGATACAGGACGCCTGCGTCGGGGGAGGCCGGAAAGTTGGGAAAGACGGCGTCGACATCCTCCAGCGGCGGCGCAGGATACGCCACGCAGCCGTTCACTTCGGGGTAGAACGGTCCGACGGAGAATTCGCCTTTCGTCACGGCCGTCCATAGTGTTTGCGCAAAGCCGGCGTCATTGTCCGAGATTCTTTCCACAAAATACCGCAGGAGCTGCGTACCCGGAATAAACGTCTCGCTTTGCACGACGCCGCCCGCCGAGGCCCGCTTCACGACGACCGGCTTCAGCGTCTCGAGGAGGAACTCCAGCTCGAGCACTCCGGTTGCCGCCGACCGTATCGCGGTCAGATTCGGCGGCGCATAACCGGCGGGGGCGGCGTCCGGCGGCGGGGCGTTCGTCTCCAGCGTGATCGTGCACCTGCCGCCGCCTCTGTGGCGCTGCCCTCCCATGCCCCGCGTCGCCCTGACGGCGTCCGAGAGAAGCTGTTCCTCCTCGGGCGAGAGGCTCTCGTTTATCTTTACGTCGGCGTAAAGGGTGACGCCACCGCGAACCTCTTCGCGGGTAAAAAGGTAGTCCTTCCCGGACCGGCCCGTCTCTCTGTCGATCCTGACTCCCGGTTGAACGATGAACAGGGTCGGCAGCAACTCTCCATGCTGAAGGATGCTTCTTTTCAGGGAGTCTGAAAAAACGGCGTCGCCGATGCCTGTTTTAGCCCGCTTTCTCCCCTCCCCGGTCTGCCCTCCAAACAGCGACAGCAACACCTCGTTCCAGTCCGTCGTTCTGGCGTTATCGCGCCCGGAGGCCGCCAGCACGGAGGCCGCCAGCGCCGCGCTCTTACGCAGGATCCCCGTCAGCGTCTTGCCCGGGATGTAAGGAAGGCCGTCCATGTCACGGAGCACCGTCCTGTCGGTACTGCCCGGAATTCCCTCGCCGGAACCGATATGCCAGTCCGAGTCGAAGCATATTTTCAACCTATGCACCCTGTCCACCTCCATTTTGAGCGGCGTCGGGAGCCTCGAAAAATTCAGAGGCCTCGAGAGCGTCGAGGAAGTACGTGACGTAGACGTTATTTTCCTCCTGGTACAACGTTTGTGCGGGGACCGCGTTCCTCCATATCCCTGCAAAGCCCTGATAGTTCTTCATCAGGTAGCCCCACAGGATCTCCTGCATCTCTCTGTTCTGGGAGAACAGGGCCTCGCGAATGTTGTAGGCCTGGCTTATCGGAAGCGTCCGGCTGCCCGCCGTCTGTTTTTTGAAGGCGGCAATCGCCTGCGCGATTCGCCTGAAACGTTCATAGTCGTGCGTCGTGGATGCGGTGCCCATGATCAGAGGCTTTGACGTCAGACGCGCGTGCTCTGCCGCGATCGTCAGTTTTTCGCGGATATCGGCCAGCGAGGTGGCGGCGGAGTCGTAAAGAATATGGAAGTCGATGGCCGCGGTCTGCGTGGCCGCGTTTTTTGCGCTCTGCAGGAGCTCCGCGGCGAGCTTGCAGGACGCGGAGAACGGGAAAGAGGGCTTTGCGACGCAGACCCCGGCGCACAAAATGCCCGCCGCAGGGTGCTGTTGAAAAGTCGGATGCTGCTGAAAATTCTGCACGAAACGCGTCGCAAATTGAATTGCCCTTCTTCCGTCAAGCACGGCGACGATGTTGCCGCCGTCCACGAGGACGGGAACGATTTTCGCCCGTTCCCCCTTCCTCCACGTTTCAGACACCGTCCGGGCGAACGCGTCTCTGCCCGCAGCCGCAAAAGCCTCGAGCCTTTCCCTGTATTGCCGCCCGGCAACGTTGTCCCCGCCGAGCCGGTTTTCCGGGCCCCTGACGGTCGTGCGGACGATGCCCAGCCACTGCAGGTTTTCCAGATCGCCCTGGACGTTTTGCCCGTTTCCGAAAAGCGTCGCGATTCTGTCCTTACACTCCTGACTCTGACTGGCGTCGATTTTCGCCCTCGTTATCCGGGAGACGCAACGGCCGCCCAGCATTTCCGCGGCCGGAAAAGCGGAGAAATCGCATGGCGCAACGACCGGAAGACGTTGAAAACGGCATATCCCCAGAGCCCGGTCGGCTCGCAGACGGTCGAGCTTTTGCTGCGCGTCGCGGAAGACGGTCATGTAGCCGTTTTTCGCCTCCAAAGGGGCGTTTATGTCAAACTCCGCTTCCGGGCAGGCGGCAAGGGCGTCGACGCCGGGGGCGTTTTCGACGACGATTTCGCTCCAGCGCTCGATGAAGCCCTTTGCCGTGTCGGCGGTATCCGCGCTCAGCACGGCCATCCCCGGCGCGGAGACGAGTGCGTCGATGGCCGCGCCGTCGATCGCCCGCTGCACGAACGAAGTTCCAATCTTCTGAACGAGCTCCGACGCCCCAACGACGTCCCGCAGGCTGCTGCCGGAGAAGAGATACGCCTCCTGATCGAGTGTTTCGATGACGATGAGCCTGGCCATTTATTCCTCCAACTCCGGCAGCGTTCCGCCCATAACCGGCAGGCAATGACCATTGACGACGCGGCTGTTCACTGACGTTTCATTTTTGACGAACCAGGTGAAGCCTTTATCGCCGGGGGCGCTTCGGGGGTAATGGACCTGAGCGGCGGGTCTCCCCTCCAGTGCGGTTATGCAAGCGCCGATAAACGACAATCCGGACCACTGAGCCTGAACGTCAGCGCTGTAAGCGTTCCGGTCGAGATCATAAGCCTTCTGCAATGCAGTTCTTTCAGGTTCCTCGAGCAGTTCGGCGTACTCCCCGATGTCATCGACGGGAAGTATCCTGAGGCCGTTCTGAATCGAGGTTCGCCACAGAGCGCCCAATGCTTCCGCTGCTTTCTTCTCGCCCCGGATCATATCGACCCAGTCCCCCTGGCATTCCGTCGCGTTTTTCCAGGATTCCGGAATGCCGGGACGATGACCGGCATACGCCTCGACCATGGCCGCTTTGTAATCCAGGATGACGCCTTCCCTGGCGGCTTCATCGAGTGTGGAGACAGGCGCAGCTCCAAAAGCGCGATACCGATCCTTTCTCTGCTGTCCCGTCAGGACGGGCAGCACATTATTTTGCTGAGGCAAATCGAGCCTCAGCCAAACGCTGCCGAACCCAAGGGGTTTGGCGTATCCCAGCTTGAAGCAACGCTGATCCGGGAAGGCAAGCAGCGTCAGGAGCGCTCCAAGCTCCGTCCGGGTAAGGTTTTCGACCCTTATGTTGAATTTAAATCTTCTCCCGGGCGGAATCCAGCTCGATATGGAACGGTTCTGTCTGCTCCTGTCTCGCACGAATGCAGACTCCGCGGTATTCCAGTATGCCGCGTTTTGCGCGATCTGGTGCAGGTAGAATTTCCTGCCGCGTAATTTTTTATTTCCCCGGTAAGAGGCATCGTCTTTAGACAAGCGGGCGTTCTGTGGATTGCCATAGATGTCGCCCAGGTAAAATCTGGCCTGAGCCGGCTTGGCCCCGTTGAGAATCGCAAGAGCGCGGGGAGGGCTCAGTATTTCCGTCGGCGTTTGATTCGGCTCCTTTACAGGGCGTGAAAAGATGCCGTCCGAAATGCGTATCTTCCCCTTCCACGCGCCGCCCTGCCCCTGCGCGACCCAGCCGAAAAGACGGTCGGCGGGAGAAAGCTTCTCCAAACTTTCCGCCGGCAAAATCGAAGGGTAAACGCAGCTTCTCGGCGTCTTTTCAGAAAGTTTCCGCGATATCTGGACGGGGAAGACGGCTTTTACCGCGGCTCCGCTCATATCGACGTAGACGAAATCCCCGTTGCGCATTCTCTTTCTCGCGGGAGTCGTTATGTGCTCTCCAAAAACGGTGTTGTCGCCAGGGTTCGAGAATGGTCCACCCGGCTGATGCACGTCCTGGTAATCGGCGACGAGCTCCTCGTAGTCCTCCTGAACAGTGCGGGGAATCGGAAACACCTGCGGGGTCCCTGTGGCGTTGAAGAAAAAACGCTCGTCGTGTTTTCTGTTGAAAATCTTCCCGGATACGACGACATAACCGGTGACGGTTCTGTCCGTGCCTGGAACAGGGGTGATGTGCTCTGAAACAGGGGTGAAACGCTGCGTGCCGATGGAATCGACGCTCCATAACTCGAAGCCTCTGTTGTACTGATATCTGCTGATTGTCGCCGTAACGGGCGTTCCGGCGGTCGTCAGGCGGTGGAGAGGGCCTCCGCGGTATGTCGGCAGCCACGCCGCGTACAGAGGGTTGGGGGTCCCCAAAGCCGAGGTGCCCGGGAACAGCTCCACCTCGAAGGTCCCCGCAGCGTTCAGCATGATTCGCCCCGGCACGAGGTCCGGATTGGCCTGAGAGCGATAAGCCGGTTTTTTATCATGCTTCGAGAACACCCGGTATCTGCTGTTCGTGATTGCCTCGTAATAAGTGCTCAGCATTCCCTTGATCGCCGTCGCGGGGATATAGTCGAGCGTCCCCCAGCAAAAATGGTCTGCCGGACCGCCGTCCACAGGTCTTCTGCTTTCCGGGTTCGTGATGAATAAAGGCGTTCTGGTGGTGAGCACAACCGGGATATTTCCCGTGTAGCGGTCTTCCCAGTATCGCGAGTGATTTTCCCGACTTCCCGGGACGGTCGGATCATGGTCCTGCGCGAACGAATTCTCGGGGCCCGTCCTTTCGGGAGTCGGAACAAAACCATAGGGGTTATAAAACGGCACGTCGATTCCTCCTGATGACTATTTTTTGTAAATTTGCGAAGCGTACTGAACGATGCGCAGCCGTCGGGCCCGTTCAGGTACGATGTTACAGCGTTATTGTTTTGTCGGCCCTGTTCAGCGTCTCGATGATTTCGAACATGTTGGAGATGGTCCCGACGCCGATCCGGTCGGCGATAGCGAAGTGGCTGACGCAGGTCCCGCAGACGAGGATGATGACGCCCTTTTTTTCCAGGTTTTTCAGGTGATCGCAGGTCGAAGAATCGTAAAGAGACAGACGGACCCCCTCGTTCATGAGGGCCACGACGATGGGGGCGTTGTCCATCTGCGCCAGCGTGCCCAGAAAGCTTTTCATCAGCACCTCGCCGAGCTGTTCGTCGCTGCGTCCCAGCGTTTTGCAGGTGACGAGGACGGAAAACGTCCCCGTCGGCAGGGGGTCGGTCCCGCCGGGAGCGATTTTCGTGGCGGGTTGCGCCCTGACGGGTTGCTCCTGAGAAGTTTCCGTGGCCGTGGCCGCGGGAGCCGCTGATTTTCCCTCTTTTCCCTCTTTTTTACATGCCGAAATCGACAGCATACCCTCGTCGTCCTTCAACAGGACGCTGTACTCCCGGCTTTCCAGAAACCGCATCACGTTGGATGCCGCGGTGGGGTTGTCCAGAAGCACTTCCAGTTCCCTTTCTCCCTGATCGACGACGGCCTTCGTCATGACGACGGGCTCGGGGCAGAGCTTCCCTCTCGCGTTGATCGTCTTCATTGTGCGTGTTCCTCCCACTGACATTTGATGGCAAACATTCGACAACTGCTTTGAGCTCTTTTTATTATAGAATAACTTTGGAAAGTATACATCAGACAGGAGACATCAAATTGTGGGGGACGCGCCTGTGATTGACGACATCAGAAAAAAAATGAGATCGATTCCCGGAATGGACGTTCTTCTGGAGGGGGAATGGTCGCGCCGGTGGCAGGCGAGCCTGGGGCGCGACAGGGTCAGGCGGGTCTTCGACGATGAACTGACGCGCATCCGGCGAAGACTTCTGGAGGGGGAGGACGTCGACCTCTCCCCGGAGCCCCTGCGGCGACGCCTCGAGGGCCTTCTGAAGGCCGAGGAGCGGCGACGCCTGCGGCCGCTCGTCAACGCGACGGGGGTGGTCATCCACACGAACCTGGGGCGCTCCTGTCTGGCGGACGAGGCGCTGTCCGCCGTGGCGGACGTCGCCTCCGGGTACAGCAACCTGGAGTACGACCTGGACGAGGGAGTGCGGGGCCACCGCAACGCGCACGTCGAGGTGGCGCTTTGCACGCTTACGGGGGCGGAGGCCGCGCTCGTCGTGAACAACAACGCCGGGGCGGTTCTGCTTTGTCTTTCCGCGCTGGCGAAGGGCACGGAGGTCGTCGTGTCGCGGGGAGAGCTCGTCGAGATCGGCGGGTCGTTCCGCATTCCCGACATCATGGCCTTTTCCGGCGCCGAGCTGGCGGAGACGGGCACGACGAATCGCACGCACCTGGCGGACTACGTCGGGGCCATAACGGAGAGGACCTCCATGCTGCTCAAGGTCCATCCCTCCAACTTCAGAATCGAGGGGTTCACCGCCGCGCCCCGGCGGCGCGACCTGGCCGTTCTGGCCCACGAAAGGGGGCTGCTCCTCATGGAGGACGCGGGCAGCGGCCTTCTGGTCGACGGGCGAATTTTGGGCCTCGAAGGAGAGACGGACGTTCGGGCCTGTCTGAACGAGGGGGTCGACGTCGTGACGTTTTCAGGGGATAAGATGCTCGGCGGCCCTCAGATCGGGGTGATCGCCGGGAGGCGGTCCGTCGTCGACCGCCTGCGCGGGCATCCGGTCCTGCGGGCGCTGCGGGTCGACAAGATGACGCTCGCCGCGTTCGAGGTCACGATGCAGCTTTACATGAAGGGCGAATACGACGCCATCCCCACGCTTTCGATGCTGCGCCGGACGGGGGAGTCCATGAAGGCGCAGGCAACGCGGCTGGCGGCCCGGCTTCGCCGCGTGACGAGCGCCCGCGTCTCCGTCGTGGAGGTCGAGGACGCCGTGGGCGGCGGCAGTTGCCCCGAGCTTCCCCTGACCGGCTGGGGGGTCGCGGTGACCCGTCATCCTCTGGGGGGCGCGGGGCGGCTTCAGGCGCTTCTTCGCGCCCGCGATCTGCCTGTCCTCTGCGGAGCCCGCCGTCTCGCGGACGTCGACGACGCGCTGGTGATTCACGTGCGGACGCTGCGCCCCGGCGACGAAAAGGAGCTTTCCGCGGCGTTCGGCGACATCGAGAGCAGCGTGAAAGGATCGAAATGAGCGAAACTCGCGAAACCCGCGAAATATCTCTGGTCATCGGTACGGCCGGACACATCGATCACGGAAAGACAAGGCTCGTGGCCGCGCTGACGGGAGTGGACTGCGACCGCCTGCTGGAGGAGAAGAAGCGCGGCATCACGATAGAGCTGGGTTTCGCCCCTCTGTGCCTCGACGACGGCCGCGTGGTCAGCATCATCGACGTGCCGGGGCATGAGCGATTTATCCGCCAGATGGTCGCCGGGGCATCGGGCGTCGATGCCGTCATGCTGGTCGTCGCGGCGGACGAGAGCGTTATGCCCCAGACCCGGGAGCATCTGGCGATTCTGGAGCTTTTGGGCGTCAGGGACGGACTGGTCGTTCTCACCAAGGCGGATCGCGTCGAACCCGAGCTGCTGGAGCTGGTCGAGGAGGACGTGCGGGAGTTCGTCGGGGGAACCTTTCTCGAGGGGAAGGCGATCGTCCCGGTGTCGGCGCAGACGGGACAGAACCTCGACGAACTCAAAAAAGAGCTGGCCGCCCTCGTGGATCGGGTGCGTCCGCGCCCGCGCAGGGGGGCGCTTTTTCTGCCCATCGACCGGGCGTTCCCCATAGCGGGGTTTGGAACGGTCGTTACGGGAACGGCGTACCGGGGGATCGCCCGGCCGGGAGACGAAGTGGAGATTTTCCCCGCCGGCAGGGAGGGAAAAATTCGAACCCTGCAGGTCCACGGCCATACGGTGGAGGAGGCCTTCGCCGGGCAGCGTGTGGCGGCGAACCTCGCCGGCGTTTCGGTGGACGAGCTCTCGCGCGGCGACGTCGTCTGCCGCAGGGGCGTTTACGCGAATACGCGCTGTTTCGACGCGATGATCAGGATTTTGCCGTCCGCCGCGGAGCCTCTGAAGCACTGGCAGCGGGTCCGCGTCTACATCGGGACGTCGGACGTGCTGGCGCGCGCGTCGCTGCTGGAGGCCAGGAACGTTCCGCCCGGCGGAGAGGCTCCGGCCCAGATCGTGGTCGAGGAGCCCGTCGTCTGCACGGCTGAACAGCGCTTCATCCTTCGTTTCTACAGCCCTCTGATCACCATCGGAGGGGGCCGCGTCATCTTCCCCTACGCCCATAAGCCGAGGGGCGCGGCCGCGCGCGGGGCCTCGGCGGAGCGCATCCGCGCGCTGAGCGCCGCGCCGTCCGTGGGGGAACGCCTTGCGATCCTGGTGCAGCAGGCGGGTATAATGGACTTCGAACAGGCGTCGCTGGCGCTTCAGGAGGGCGCTGCGGAGCTTTCCGTCATCGCGTCCCGCCTGGTCAGGGACGGAGTCGTTCTGGAGCTGAAGGGAGACCGGCCCGTCTATCTCTCCCACGCCGGGTTCAAAGAGCTTTCCCTGAACGTCGAAAACACTCTGAGGGAGTATCACGAGACCCGCGCGTCGGAGGCGGGGATGCCCGCGGATGAACTGGCGCGTGCGGTCCCGAAGGCGCCGGGCAGGGCGGCCCGGTCGTTCGTGGCGCTTCTGGCGGAGAGGGGCGCGGTCGTCGTGGACGACAACAGGGTTCGCCTGCCGGATTTTACGCCGCGGGACGACGAGGCCTTCCGAAAGAACAGCGAGGCCCTTTTCGCTCTGTGCCGACAGAGGGGCTTCCAGCCTCCGACGCTCGAGGAGGCGAAAGGGGCGCTAAATATGGATGAGCAGGCTTTTTCGGCTTTGGTTCGGAGCCTGAAAAACCTGCGGCGTCTTGTTTTGCTTGCGGGCGAGTATCTGCTGACGGACGAGGTGGAAAAGAACGTGATGGACGTCCTGCAGAAAATAGAGGGGAACGTCACCCTCGCGGCCGTCCGCGACGCCACGAACAGCAGCCGCAGGTTCATTCTTCCCATACTGGAGCACTTCGACTCCAGGGGGTACACGCGCAGGGTCGGCGACGTCCGTGTCGTGCGAAAGGCAGTGAAGTAGCGTGCTGATATTCAGAGGCGATAAAGTATTGGTTCAGGACGTGATTTTCGAGTTCGAAAGGCGGCCGAAGGCGCTGAGGTCCTCGCAGGACCTTCCGCCGCCCTGGCAGGAGACGCCTGCGTGGTGCGAGGTGGATGAGGGTTACGTCCCGGAAAAGGGCGGCGAGTGGCTGGATCTGCGCGGGGTCTGGGAGCGGTGGGGCGACGAGGCCTTCGCGTACGTCGGGACGGCCTGGCAGTACATGAACTGGCTGCGTCATGCGCGGTTTTGTTCCAGCTGCGGCGCGCCAGTGGAGCCGAAGCGGGAGGACAGGGGTCTGGTCTGCAGCAAATGCGGACGGGTCTCTTACGCGCCGCTTCATCCCGCGGTCATTGTCGCGGTGGAGCGGGACGGCAGGATTCTGCTGGCGCACAACGCGCGTATGCCGCTCAGGCGTTACAGCGTGCTCGCGGGCTTTGTCGAGCCGGGCGAGACGCTGGAGCAGACCGTGGCCCGGGAGATCATGGAGGAGGTTTCCATCGAGGTGCAGGACGTTCGTTATTTTGGAAGCCAGTCCTGGCCATTTCCGTGTTCCCTGATGCTGGGCTTCACCGCGCGCTGGAAGAGGGGCGAGCTGAAGCCGGACGGAGTGGAACTGGACGACGCGGGCTGGTACCCGCCCGACGCCCTGCCGAACGTCCCTCCGGGCCTCAGCATATCCCGCAGGCTGATCGACGACTTCGTGAGGCGGACGACGCCGCAGGGGCA
>JAISSA010000267.1 GCA_031273365.1 Synergistaceae bacterium | reverse complement strand
CTCGAAGAAGCTATGGAAGTTTGGAAAGAAGAAGCAAGAGAAGAAGGTATTGAAAAAGGAAGAAAAGAAGGTATTGAAGAAGGAAGAAAAGAAGGTATTGAAGAAGTAGCAAGGAGTCTTCTGACAAACAACATTCCTTCAGATATTATAGCGAGGAGTACCGGTTTACCAATGGATAAAATCCGGGCGTTGATGTCAAACTGAAATGAAAACACTGCAGCAGTGCTCCATCGCGGGCAGGAATAAGGAATGCTATGAATACGCGCGACGTTCTTCTCCTTGCAGAGCAGAGTCTTTTCCTGCAAACTGTGTCTCGAAGAAATCCATTGTCTCGGAGGTTTGTTCGGGACGTCCGTGAACAGGGAATATAAGAACAGCGTCTTCACGAAGCAGTAATTTCAAATCTTTACGCAATGAGCTGCGAAACGAGGGTTGAGGGTTTCAGGGGTTCCTTTCCTCATTCAGGCTCAAGGGGGCAGAGTTCGTTTGCCCCCTGGGGCTCAGCGGCCCCCCTGAAACCCCTCTGTCTCCTGCGGCCAGGAATCTCGCCGCCGCTCAATATCGTGGACGCGACTTTTTCCAGAATCTGCGCGACGTCCTTCTGACGCGGGATTCCAGCTATAAAAATCCCGCGCGGATTCGTTGCCATCTGCAAGCCCCCTTTTTGCGTCTCTGCCCACCGGGAATAGCGTTCTTCGAATTCAGGGCGGAACAGCCTCATCGTCTGATTTGCCGACCCCTTCCAGCCGGACTCCGTTTCATTGCCCGCCTCGAAAGGACCATCCACCAGCGCCGTTATCAACACGGGAATTTCCGGATACCGCGCAAGCAGAGTCTCCGCCCTGTATCCGCTGAAAACCAGAATATCCTGTATCCCCAGCTCTCCAATTCCCCTCAGGAGCCGCAGGAGCGCCTCGGGCTGGTCAAAAGGTTCGCCCCCCGAGATCGTCAGGCCATCGAGCGGCGGGGTCCCGTCAAAAAAACCGGAGAGCTCTGAGAGCAAAACATCGACATCGAGGGCGTTGCCTCCGTCGAAAGCCCACGTGTCCGGAGACATGCATCCTTCACAATGTATGGAGCATCCCTGAAGCCAGAGTCCGACTCTTCTCCCCGGGCCTAAAGCGCAGACCGGACAATGCAGAAGGTGTACCAGGATGTGGGACGCGTTATGCGACATAGCCGAGGCCTGAACGGATATCCATCCTTACGCCTCGGGTTTGGGCAGCTCCACGCAGAACCGGCTGCCGCGGCGGGGGGCGCTTCGCGCCTCGACCCTGCCGCCGTGGGCCGCGACGATCGAACGAACGATCGCGAGCCCTATGCCGGAACCCCCGGCTCCGCGGCTGCGGGACTTCTCCGCGCGGTAGAACCGCTCGAAGACGAAGGGCAGGTCCTCCTGCGCGATCCCGATGCCGTCGTCTTCGACGACAACAAGGATGGCGTCGTCCGTCTCCGAGAGGACAACGCGTATCGTCCCCCCCGACGGCGTGTACTTCACGGCGTTGGACAGCAGGTTGGTCAGAACCTGCTGCATTCTGTTTCGATCGACCCACACGTCCCGGCAGTCCCCGACGACGGAGGCCTGCAGGCCGGAGGCGCGTATCTCCGTCTCGAAGTTGCGGAGCGTCTTTTCCGCCTCCTCCCGAAGGGCGACCCGCGTTTTGTCGAGCTTCAGGTTGCCGCTTTCGACCCGCGCCAGGCTTTCCAGGTCCAGCACCAGCCTGCCGATGCGCACGATCTCCTCGTAACAGCTCGCGAGCCGCTCGCGCGTGGGCGCCCAGACGCCCTCCACCATCGCCTCGATGTGGGTTCCGATGGTGGTCAGAGGCGTGCGCAGCTCATGGGCGACGTCGGCGGTGAGCTGTTTTCTCAGGCTCTCCTGAGCGCAGATCGACCGGGCCAGATGGTTGACGGCAAGCGTCAGTTCGTTCAGCTCCCGGATGTTCGAGCCGTCCTCTATCCGGGCGGCGCAGTCCCCGGCGGACATCCGTTTTGCGACGTCGGCCGCTTTTCCGACGGGAACGCTCACGTTGCGGGCCAGAATCCGCCCGAGCGCCACGGCCAGCGCCAGAGCGAAAAGCCCGCATCCGACAAAGACGGCGTTCAGGGCGTCCAGGAAGAGAACGTCGTTTTCGCTGAGAAAGTAGGGCGCGAAGTGGCTGATGCTGAGTTTCCCGATGACCTGTCCCTCCGACGTCAGAGGAAAATCCTTCGCCGCGAACGTGCCCTCTACGGAGGGCTCCCACGTCCGCATTTTCTGCGAGACCTCCTCGATGATCTGCATACAGGACGCCATGTCGCAGGCCTCCGCGTCCCACAGCATCTCCCCGCGTCCGTCGTACACCTTGAGGATGTAGCCGTCGCGAAGCGCGTACATCCCGATCGCGTGCAGAAACCCCACGTCCCAGGCCCGGGACGCGGGGTCGTACTGCTGCTCCACCCGCAGCAGAATGTCGGCGGCCCTCTGTTGCTGCTGCTGAATGATATAGTCCTCGAAGCGACGCCGGATGAAAACGTTCGACAGAACGCCGATCAGCGCGACGGTCAGCAGCGCCACAAAGGCGATGTGCAGCGACAGCTTCGTCTTCAGGCTGTACGTTCGCTCAGGGCTCCTCACGAGGTCGCCCCCCGAACCTGTAACCCACGCCGTGGATCGTGAGGATGCAGACCGGATTTTTGGGGTCCTCCTCCAGCTTCTGGCGAAGGTTTCGAATATGGCTGTCGATCGTCCGGGGGAAGCCGTCGAACCCGTCCCCCAGGGCGGCGTCGATCAACTGGTCTCTCGTGAACACCCTGTTGGGCTGCCTGACGAGGACCTCGAGAATTCGGAACTCGTTGGGGGTCAGGCTCACCGTTTGCCGTCCCCGTTTGACGGCGCGGGCCGCGAAGTCGATCTCCAGCTTCCCGTCGTCGAGAACCAGCCTGTTCCCCGGCGGCAGAAGGTACTCCCCCGACCGGCGCAGGACGGCCTCGACCCTCGCAAGGAGCGTCTTCAGGCTGAAGGGCTTCGTGATGTAATCGTCGGCGCCAGTGCGAAGCCCCTTCAGCATGTCCTCCTCCTCGACTTTGGCCGTCAGCATGATGATGGGAACGTGGGATTTTTTGCGCAGAGCGGCGCAGAATTCCTCCCCCGACATGTCGGGAAGCATGAGGTCCAGCAGGATCAGCGCCACGGTCTCCCGCTCAAAAATCTCGAACGCCCGCGCGGCGTCGGGAGCGCCGAACACGGTGAAGCCCCTGCTCTCCAGAAAGGACTCGACCACCTCGATAATCTTCGCCTCATCGTCGACGACGAGGATTTTTTTCAGCGCAGCGGGCCTTGGTGGGCCCGGCAAAGAGGCAGAGCGCTGAGCGAGCTCCACCTCCCCGGATTTGAACAGACGTTCACCGCTCATGACGCCGCGCAAAACGTCAGACCCTGACGTCGTATCCCTGATCTTCGATGGCTCCCCGAATGCGCTCGTCCGAAACCCTGGCGGCATCGTACTCCACCGCCGCCGTTCCTCCCTGAAGGTCGACCTTCACGTCCGACACCCCGTCCAGCGCCGTCACCGCGTCCGTGACCGCCTTTACGCAGTGGGAGCAGGACATGCCCTCCACGTTAAACACCTTTTTCTCCATCTCGATAGACCTCCCTGATTTAAATTTTTAAGCAATATCAATAACTTAAGGAAAAAAATTAACGGGGTCAGGGGATTCGTCCCCTGCGGGGTGTGGGGCAGAGCCCCGCGGTTTTAAGTTATGGACATTGCTATTTTAAATCAAACGGCTTCAGAAATTTATCCGCCTCGAATTTTCTGCCCCTGTCGTCCTCGACCGGCACGGGGGCGAAAGCCCAGCCCTCGACTTTGGCGGGGTCCACCCCGGCGTCGATGAAGATCTTCGGGTTCAGCACAAACACCATGTCCTTGTCGTTCGTGCCCATGTCCTTCGCCCACTCGAAAAGCGACCCCTCGGACACGGTCACTCCGTAGTGGTCCAGCGCGGCATGATATCCGACGGAGGCGCGATCAAGCCTCACGATCTGCTCGAACGACGCCAGCGGCGTAACCTCGCCCTCGTAGGAAAGAGGCCCCGGCGACAACCGACTCCCCAGTACGATTTCATCCCCGAACGCCACGCCATCCGGCAGTTTGCTCAGGTCCAGGCCGGCCTTCACGAAAGGCCTCGCGTCGAACCGGATAAACACGTCCCACACCCTCGCGTCCGAGACGTCCCTGCGCCACGCAAAACGCGCTCCACCGTCCGGGGCCGCCAGCACCCACACGCCCTCGTCAGCCCCGGGAACGGCGGGAAGCGCCTCCAAAAGCGCCGCGAAGGACGTCACCGCGCTCCGCCCCACCACGTCCGTGTTGAACGCCGCATCCGCGTTTTTAACCGTAAGAACCGTGAGAATCACAAATAGAGACAGGATCTTTGCCGTTTTTTCAACCATTGTCAGTTCCTCCATTATATAAAACTTCAGGGGCGCTGCCCCTGGAAACCCCGCTCAAGGGCCGTGGGCCCTTGAGAATCCCGTTTTTTTAAATACCTTCTAAATACCTTTTATCTTTAACTGCGCTGCGGTCGGAAGCGCTTCAGCCTCAGCGCGTTCGACAGCACGGATACCGAACTCAGCGACATCGCGGCCGCCGCCAGAATCGGGTTGAGCAGCGGTCCGCCGAAAAGATGCAGCAAGCCGGCGGCGACCGGGATTCCCGCCGTATTGTACGCGAAGGCCCAGAACAGGTTCTGCCTGATGTTGCGTATGGTGCTCCTGCTCAGCTGGATCGCGGTGGGCACGTCCATCAGATCGCTTCTCATCAGGACAATGTCCGCTGACTCCATCGCCACGTCGGTTCCCGACCCGATCGAAATTCCCACGTCGGCCTGCACCAGCGCCGGCGCGTCGTTGATCCCGTCCCCCACCATGGCGACCCTCCGACCCTCCGCCTGAAGCTTCTTCACCTCGTTCGACTTGTCCTGAGGCAGAACCTCCGCCAGCACCCGATCGATCCCCACCTGCCCCGCAATAGCGGCGGCGGTCCTGACGTTGTCTCCCGTGATCATCGCCACGCTGATGCCCATCTCACGCAATACCCTGATCGCCTCCGCGCTGCTCTTCTTCACCACGTCCGCGACCGCCACGATCCCCGCCAGCTTCCCGTCGACGACCGCGTACATCGGGGTCTTTCCCTCCTCCGCCAGACGGTCGGATTCCCCCTCCAAATCTCCGAAAGAGACGCCCTTCTCCGTCATCAGCTTCCGGTTGCCGATAAAAATATGGGAACCCTCTATCGTGGCCTCTATCCCCAGACCCGTAAGAGCCTGAAAATTTTCCACGCCGAGAAACTCCAGCTTTTCCTCCTCCGCCCTGCGGACGATAGCCGAGGCCAGCGGATGCTCGGACCCCTTTTCCGCGGACGCCGTGAGCCGGAGCAGGCGGGCTCTGTCCGTGCCCTGCGCCGTGACGACGTCCGTCACCTCGGGCTTGCCCTCCGTGATCGTTCCCGTCTTGTCGAAAACAATGGTGTCGATCCTGTGCGTCGTCTCCAGCGCCTCGCCGCCCTTGAACAGAATGCCGTACTCTGCGCCCTTGCCCGTCCCCACCATGATGGCCGTGGGCGTCGCCAGCCCCAGAGCGCAGGGACACGCGATGATGAGGATGGAGATGAAGATGGTCAGGGCGAACGGCACGGAAAGCGTCCCCCAGTACCACGCGGCCGCCGCGACCACCGCGATCACGCAGACGGCCGGGACGAAGTACCCCGCCACCACGTCGGCCAGCTGGGCGATGGGCGCCTTCGATCCCTGAGCGTCCTCCACCATTTTGATGATCTGCGCGAGAGCCGTGTCGCTCCCCACCTTCGTGGCCTCGAAGCGAATCACTCCGTTTTTGTTGATGGTCGCGGCGTACACCCGGTCCCCCGCCTTTTTGTCGAGCGGGATGCTCTCGCCCGTCAGCATGGACTCGTCCACGGCGGAATGCCCCTCCGTGATGACGCCGTCCACCGGAATCTTCCCCCCCGGCCGGACCAGAAGCACCTGACCGATCTCCACCTCGTCGATGGGGATTTCGATCTCTTTGCCGTCCTGGATCACGATGGCCGTCTTCGGGGCGAGCCCCATGAGCTTTTTGATGGCCTCGGAGGTCTTCCCCTTCGAGATCGCTTCGAGGGTCTTGCCCAGAAGAATCAGGGCGATGATCACCCCCGCGGACTCGAAGTACATGCGGTCGACCGCCGCGAAGTCGCCGGTCGTGATCTGCCAGGTGGAGTAAAAGCTGTAGATGACCGCCGCCGACGTGCCGATCGCGATGAGGGAGTCCATGTTGGGGCTGCCCTGGAAGAAGGCCCTGAAGCCCACCGTGTAAAACCTGTACCCGACGACGAGGATCGGCAGCACAAGCACGATCTCCGCCAGCGCGTAGTTCAGAGGATAGTTCATCGGCCTGAGAATCGACGGGAAGGGCAGCCACCAGAGCCACTGCACGATCGGGTCCATCGGAACCATCGCCAGGTAAAGAAGAGGCACGCCGAAGATCGCCGCGACGACGAACTTTATTTTGAGCGTGCGAATTTCCCGTTCCTTTCGCAGCCTGTCCTCGTCCACCGCGCCGCTTTTCTCCGGCGTCAGCGCCTGATATCCCGCCTCCTCGATCGCGTTGCGTATCGCGGAGAGCTTCGCGACCCGCGGGTCCCAGGAGACCGTGGCCTTCTCTGTGGCGACGTTCACCGACACGGAAAGAACCCCCCCGACCTTCCCGATCGCCTTCTCGATCCGCTTTGCGCAGGCGGCGCAGGTCATGCCGCCGATCGGGATCGTCGCGCCGCTTTTCGTGACCTCCCTCAAAACGTTATACCCGACGTCCACGATCTTCTTTTCGATGGCCTCCATCACGATCTGCTGCTCGTCGTACTCGACCGACAGCTTTTCCGTGGCGAAATTGACGGTGGCGCTCGCGATTCCCTGAAGCCTGCCGACCGCCTTTTCGATTCGTTTCGCACAGGCGGCGCAGGTCATGCCGCCAATCGCTACGGTTTCTTTCATCAGGTTCCCTTCCTTCCTGAATTTTTTAAAAAAAATTTTTTTAATTACGGGGTCAGGGGACTGCGTCCCCTGCGGGGTGCGGGGCGGGCCCCGCGGTTTTGGCTTTTGAAATTAAGCCGTTAATTTCTCTTCCAGTTCGCGAAAATAGTCTTTGCCCGGAGCAGGAAATCCCGCGGGATAGTGATGCCCTTTTCGTCGACGATCTTGTACTTCGGCGTGATGGGGAGCGGGTTGCATCCGCCCCGCGTGACCTCGACGTCGCTCATGCGGAAACGATTGCCGCAGTTCTGGCAGACCAGCACGCCGCCGTCCTGTTTATAGTAGCCGCGCCCGGAGCCGTAACAGACCTGACAGGTGTTGAAGGCCGTGCGGTTCGTGCCGTCCGGGGCCTTCACCGCGATGATCTCCATTTTCGTGCCGTCCACGTCCACCGGATAAAAACTCGCCGTCTCCGTAATCTCCTCGACGGGAATGTACAGGTCCCCGTTCCCGAGCTCCGCCGCAAAGGCCGCTCCGGCCCCGGCGAGAAGCGTCACCGCCAGCATACCGGCCTTTATTCCAACCCTGAATCCACTCTTCAATCCACTCTTCAATCCACTCTTCAGTCCACTCTTCCTAAACCCCGCCTTTTTTAAACACATACCAATCCGCTCCCTTTATTATAGTGTGTTCCGAAAACCTCGACCACTGAAATTACGAAATCCCGCTAATCCCCGTCCCGCCTCATGCAGAGCAAAAACGCCACGATCCCCACGAGAGGGAGAATGCAGTGCCAGTGAACCGCCAAAAACTCCATCGCCTTCACCTCCTTTGCGTGTGAGCGTCCCATTTACTGTTGCCCCTGCCTGCAACATGCGCACCGGGGGGCGTCGGCGTCCGCAGCCTCGAAAGCTTTCAAATCTTCAATAACCTCAGTTTCAATAACTTCAAAAGGATCCTCCGCAAAGGGGTCCGAGTCTCCGGATTCGCCAAAAACGTCGGAGGCGTCGGGAATATCCGCAGGAAGTCCGGCCGCCAGGGCCTGGCCGTCCGGATTGCCCGTCTCGTCGAGGACCGTGATCCTGCCTCGAATCATCCCCATCCAGCAGGTGTAGGCGAACGTTCCGCTGCGGGTCGGCGTGAACTCGACGATGTTATCGCCGGTGGCGAGTTTCTTCTGCATTCGAGCGTACTCCGGAATGACGATCCGGTTGTTGCAGCCGTTGAGAGTACCGGGCTCCGCGTGGATCGTCCACCGCACGGGAGCGCCGACCTTTACGACAATGGGCTCGTAGCGGCCCGGTTCGAGCTCGGTCCTGACGACCTGCACGCCCCCCTCCATCCGCGCCTCGGCCCCGCCGACGGCGCTCCGGGCAAAGCCGGACATGAACGTCACGCCCGACAGGTTCATGCCGTTGCCGAACATGGCGACCCCGAGGACGACGACCATCGTGGCGCCGACGGTCATCATTCCGCGCGTGAACTTTTTGCTCAGGACGCTGCTCAGCGCGCTCAGGCCGAACATGAGCGGCAGCGTGCCCGCGCCGAAGAAGAACATGGCGGCCGCGCCCCGGACGAAACTGCCCGTGGAAAGCGCGTAAATCTGCATGGCCTGCAGCGGACCGCAGGGCATCAGACCATTGAGGAGCCCGACGTAAAGGGGAGTTCGGTTTGTCCCGCCCGAGTGAATTTTGTCCGCGAAGACCTTCGGCATACGGGGGTTCAGACGCCGAAGCCACGGGAAGACGTTCAGCATGTTGAG
>JAISSA010000231.1 GCA_031273365.1 Synergistaceae bacterium | reverse complement strand
AAACACAGCATCTACAGCAATGGCGCAGGGAAAAATATACCCACGATGCCACGCTCGCTCAAATCCTGAAACTTAAACCCAAACTGTGGGGCTCCGCCCCCCGACAAAAACCCCGCAGGGGACGTAGTCCCCTGACCCCGTTAATTTTTCTCTGGCTTTAAACTGCCACGCTGTAGCAGGCGGGCGTTTCTTCGCCGTTCTCTCCGGAGATCTCCTTTTGGAGGAGCTGCCACACTTTTTGTCTGATCCAGCCAAATTCCGCGGAGCCTCTCACACCCCTGCGCGGGCGGCCCAGGTCGACGTTCAGAATTTCTTTTATCCTGCCGGGGGCGGTATCCATTATCGCTATACGGTCGGCGAGAAAGACCGCCTCGTCGATGCCGTGCGTGACGAACACGATGGTCTTTTTCGTTTTTTCCCAGATGACCAGAAGCTCTTCCTGCATAATCTCCCGCGTCTGCGCGTCCAGCGCCGCGAAGGGTTCGTCCATGAGCAGCACGTCCGGGTCAAAAGCCAGCGCCCGGGCGATGGCGACTCTCTGCTTCATTCCGCCCGATATTTCGTGGGGGTACCTGCCGGCAAAAGCCGAAAGTCCCACGAGATCCAGATAATGCCTGCTGATCTCCACGCGCTGACTCTTTGGCGTTTTTTTCATCTCAAGTCCGAACTCGACGTTCGCCTGGACCGTAAGCCAGGGAAACAACGCGTATCCCTGCATGACGACCCCTCTGTCCATCCCCGGGCCTGTGACGGCCTTCCCGTCGATGCTGATCTCGCCGAAAGACGCACGGTCAAGACCCGCCAGAAGGTCGAGAAGGGTCGATTTGCCGCAGCCGGACGGTCCGACGACGGCGAGGAACTCGCCCGTGTAAACGTCGAGATCGACGTCCTGCACGGCGACGAATTCGTCGTAGCCCCTGCCGTTGGGACGCCTGATCCTGAAAGTCCTGTTGATGCCGCGCACCTGTATCTTTGCAGCCCGCTTTGTGTTTTCCTGTGTCATAAGCATAAGCCCTGCCCCTCCAGACGGTAATCGACAAATGATATTCTTAAATTGATCAGGATAGTATATTTTAATTACCCCATTGTCAAGTGCCGCATCGCGCCGTCGAACCTTGCCCAATAGCGGCCGGCATCGCGACAATGCTCATGTTGTGCGCCGGGGTATTGACAAATTAAAGCGCTCGATATAGGATTCCTCATCAACATAACACATATTGGATATATAAGCTTTAGGAAATTTAAGGAGGTTGGAGATGAAAGTCACTCAGGTAGAAATATTTCATGTGCACAGGCGTCCCAACTCGGGGCAAAGGCCGATTCTGGTCCGCGTGGACACCGACGAGGGGATATATGGCCTGGGTGAGGCCGGGATGGCTTACGGCGTGGGCGGAAGCGCCGCCGCGGGGATGATCAGGGATCTCGCGGCGCTTCTCATCGGGCAGGATCCCTTCAATACCGAGGCGATATGGGAAAAGTTTTTCAAAAAAACTTTCTGGGGACAGGGCGGCGGCACGGTGGTTTTCTCCGGCATCAGTGCCCTCGACACTGCCCTGTGGGATATAAAGGGCAAGGCGTTGTCCCTGCCGCTTTATAAACTGCTGGGCGGGAAGTGCAGAAACGATCTGAGGGTTTACGCGTCGCAGATTCAGCTCGGATGGGGGCCGATACGGGAGGCCAAAAGCAAAAAGGAGGAGTACGCGGAAGAAGCCCTGAAGGCGCTTGCCGATGGTTATGATGCCGTGAAGGTGGATGTTCTGGCCATCGACCGTGATGGAAGCACGGAAAACGTGCATTTGGAGGGTCCTCTGCCTCCCTCCTCAGTCAAACTGGGCGTGGAAAGGGTTCGGGCGATCAGGGAGGCGGTCGGCGAGGACGTCGACATCATCATAGAAAACCATGCTCACACCGATACGGTGAGCGCCATACAGTTCGCCCGGGCGATCGAGGAGTACAATATCTTCTTCTATGAGGAGATCAACACTCCGCTCAATCCGCCTCTTCTGAAAAAGATCAGGGAAAAAATCAGCATTCCCATCGCGTCGGGAGAGCGGATATACACGCGATGGGGCTACCTGCCCTATTTTGTCGACCATTCCATTGACGTCGCGCAGCCGGACATCGGCTCCTGCGGAGGGGTGTCGGAGTTCAGGAAGATCGCCGATCTGGCTCATGCTTACGAAATCACCCTGCAGGCGCACGTCGCCGGAACGGGCGTCGCGGAGGCGGCGGCGATACACGCCGAGACGGCCATCCCCAACTTTTGCATCCACGAACACCATCAGAAGAGCCTGTTGCCGGAGTACGTCGAGCTTTGCACCCACAACTATCAGCCGGTGAAAGGACGCTATGCCGCGCCGGAACTGCCCGGCCTGGGGCAGGACATCACCGACAGCGCGTATCGGAACTCCGACAGGCTGCTGGTGAAGTGAACGAAAAGGCCCTGAGCGTTGACGGTAAGAAACGGTAAGAAACGGTAAGAATCGAGGGAAACGACAGTGAAGACTTTGACCGGGGCACGACAAAATGAGCCCGCAAAAGGGGTATGGGGCTGGATTATTGCCCTGTTCGGCTTTTGCAAACGCATCGCGGCGATTTTTATTTTTCTGGCCGTCTGGGAGAGCCTGCCTCGACTGGGAATGATCGATCCTTTTTTCCTGCCGCCTTTTTCCGTCGTCATCGGGACGATCTGGGGCATGATCGTGAAGGGGGAGTTTTTCGTTCATCTGGCGGCCAGCCTGAAACGCGCTCTGTCCGGCTTTACGCTCGGGTTCATCGTCTCCGTGTCCCTGGGGCTTCTGATCGGATGGTTCAGGCCGATGGAGAAATTTCTCGACCCTCTGCTGCAGGCCTTTCGTCAGACGTCGGCACTGGCTCTCTTCCCCGTGTTCATTCTTTTCTTCGGCATAGGTGAAGTGGCGAAAATAGCCATTATTTATTGGGGCACGCAGTGGCCCATCCTGCTCAACACCACAGCGGGCGTCAGAAACGTCGATCCGCTCCTGATAAAATCCGCCCGTTCGATGGGCGCTTCCAACAGGGTGATCTTTTTCCGCGTCGTGCTGCCCGCGTCCCTGCCCTACATATTCACCGGCGCCCGGCTGAGCGCCACGACGTCCATCCTCGTTCTCATCGCCGCCGAGATGGTCGGCGCTAAAGCGGGGCTCGGCTTCCTCGTGTTCGACGCCCAGCAGAAATTCCTGATACCGCGGATGTACGCCGGCATTTTCCTGATGTCCGTGCTGGGTTTTACGGCGAATTACATCCTCCTGTACCTGGAAAGACGGTATACGTCCTGGAAACAGGACCTGCTTCCTCAGCATTAAAGCTCACCGGTCAGACACTGGCAAATAAACTATTGATGCACATACGAAAGGACGATCAGCAATGTTGAAAGGTAAAATGTGGAGTATTCTGGCTTTTTTTATTTTTTTGCGGCGGCGACCGGGCCCATTGACGCGGAGGCTGCGGCCTCGGGCAACGGCCCCAGATTCGTCGGCGGAAAACTGGACAGGCCTTTTGATCTCAGGGTGCCGACCATGTCCGGTTTCAATGAAATATACATCGGCGAAAAACTGGGCTTTTACAAAGAAGTCGGCCTGAACATCGAGTATACGGGCTCCATGACCGGCAGCATGCTTGCGCAGTCGGTGATAAACGGCGACAATCACCTCTTTGGAACGGGTCATATCCTGACTATCGCCAAGGCCCGCGAGGCCGGGGCGAAGCTGAAGATGGTGCTGCAGGGCTCCTTCGACGATTCGGACCCGAGAAAAACGCACATGACTTACCTCGTGAAGGAAGACAGCCCGATCAGGACCGCCGCTGACCTTGTCGGCAAAAAAGTCTCCATCGCTTACGTGGGGAGCTGCGTTGAGCTTCTCTTTTCCGAGTATCTGAGGCAGAACGGGCTGACGCGCGACCAGGTGGAGTGGGTCGTCATGGCCGACAACCAGGCGGAGAACGCATTGAGACAGGGCCATATCGACGTGGCCGGGGTCCACGCCGTTTTCACGGCTTCCGCCCTGCAACGGGGCGGCGTGCGGCCTCTGGTCAACACGTGGCAGATCGGAACGGCCGCCGGCAATGGTCCCGCCAGCTCCTACTCCACGCGCGCTTTCAGCGAGAGGTTCATACAGGAATACCCCGACGTCGTCAAGGCCTATATCGCCGCGACGGTCAAAACCCAGCACTGGATAAACAACAATTATGACGACGCGATCAAAATCGCTGCCGAATACCTGAATGTCGATACCGACAAGGCCGGCGGCACGATTTTCCCGTCGGAAAACGCCATCGATCCCGTCAAGGTGCGATTCTGGCTTAAAATGATGGAGGACAACGGCTTCGTCGAACCCGGCTCGGCCAAAGCCGAGGAGCTTTACACAAACGACCTCAACCCCTACCTTTCCGGCGAAATTAAAGAAGATCTTTAGTAAACGGTAAACGTTCAGGCTCAGGGGGGCGGGTTTTCTGCCCCCTTCTGAACGCTTACGTGAAGGGAATTTATCGTGACGATAAAAGCAGACAGACAAAAATTGGCGGAATTTTGCAGAGAAGTTTTCCAGGCGGCGGGGCTTGAGGCGCAACACGCCGCGACGGTGTCCGATAATCTGATGGAGGCGGAACTTCGAGGCGTGCGCAGCCACGGGCTCATTCAGGTGAAAAATTACGTCGACGGCCTGAAAAGCGGCGCCATCAACAAAAATCCCCGGATAAAGGTGCTGAAAGAGACCCCGGGAACGCTTCTCATCGACGGAGACCTTGCGCCCGGATCCGCGTCGGGCGGCTACGCCATGGCAAAATGCATCGAGAAAGCCAGAGAAACGGGCGTGGCGTCCGCCGCCGTCAAAAACGGCACGCATTTCGGCATGGCCGCCTCTTACGCCATGACCGCTCTGCCTCACGACATGCTCGGGTTTGCCTTCTGTAACGCAAAACCCAGAATAGCCGTGCATGGGAGCATCGACAAAAACGTCGGCACAAATCCTGTTTGCGTCGCCATACCGGCAGACCGGCAGTACCCGGTGGTGTACGACGCCGCTACCAGCAAAACGGCCTACAACAAGGTGCTTTACGCTTTCAGGGAGGGACAGAAAATTGAAAAAGGTCTGGCGCTCGACGAGGCAGGGGACGAAACGGACGACCCGGCGACGGCCCTGAATGGGGCCTTTCTGCCCTTCGGCGGGTATAAAGGCTCGGGTCTCGCCATCGTCGTCAACGTTCTCTGCAGCTTACTGACCGGGACCGCCATCCAACCAGGCGCTGAGACGCAGGAACTGCAGGAAGATCCGTGGAAAATCGGCTTTTATTTCAGTGCCGTGGACATCGCTGCCTTTCAGGATCCGAAGCTGTTTAAAAAATCTGTCGACCTGATGATAACGCGCCTGAAGTCTTCGCGAAAAAAAGACGGGCAGGAGATCTATATGCCGGGCGAGCTGGAGTACCTGAGCCACGCAGAGCAGTCGGCGCACGGGATAAGCTTGGGGGAGGCGATTTGGTCCGACCTGAAGGCCCTTGGCCGGGAGCTGGCGCTTTCTTTTAAAGTAGAAGATTGCGTGTATCCGCCCTGTGCGTCCAACTCCGTTCAGGCAGGCACTCAGTGAAATATCGGGCCAATGCCCTTCCCATTTAAAAATCTGAGGAAGGGCAGACGGCCCAGGGCTGAGCGGGCTCTGCTCCCCTGAGCCTGAACGCTTACTCCGAACGGCATTGGGGCCTCCCGATCTAAAGAAATTCCTGACGAAGCCGGGGGGTCTTTCCCAAAATCGCCAGCGCGCGCGTTATCTCTTCAGGTGCGGCGCCGCGGCGCTTCATGTTTTCCAGCATCCGCCTTCGGCCCTCCAGGAGAGTCGACTGCTCCTCCGGGGTCAGCGGTCTGTTGCGTTCCTTCATGATCGCGGCGCGCGCGTCCGCGTTGTGAGGAGGCTTTGTGTAAACTCCGTCCCGGCTGGTGTTGGCGTAGAGAATTCCGCCCGACCTATTGTAAACACTGAAGCTGTCGATGCGGCATTTCAGCTCGACCAGCTTCGCCGTTTCGGGAATGCCGTCATATGTTTTGCCGTGCGTGGCGGGGGACGTCCACCAGCCGTAACCGACGTCCGCCTTCTGTCCCTCGTAGCGCTCCAGAATGCCGAGTTTGCTGAACTCGCCCCCCGCTGCCATGACCGTCACGTCGACCCGGTATCCCTCCTCTTT
>JAISSA010000204.1 GCA_031273365.1 Synergistaceae bacterium | reverse complement strand
CCAGATGAAGATGCTGCCGCCTCCCATGGACGCCCTCAACGGGGGCGCTTCGATTTCCGGCAATATGGACACCGAAAAAGAGGTGATCGCCGGCGACGTCGGGACTGCGGACAGGGGCGTCACGTCCTCCTGGCCATGGGATAAATATGGGGCCTATGTGGTGAGGGTCCAACTCCGCAACGTCGACGCGGCGGGGCGTTCCATCCCGGCGCGAACGGCGGAAGAGGCCTTTTATCAGGTGCTCAGCCCGGATTCCGCACCGTAGGGGCGCAGTCATAATTTAAAGAGGAATGATACGAAAATGAAGAAAATAAAAGAAATAGCGTATATCCTGTTGTTTACGTTTATGTTGCCCGGGGCCCTGCCGGCCTCCGCGGCGATTCCTCTCAGGACCTTCACGAAGGACACCTATCCTCTCGAGGACACGATCCTGACGGGCGTCGAGCCCAACGTTCTGTTCTTCCTCGACACCTCGTCCTCCATGACGATGTCCATGACGGGGGAACTTCCCACGTTCAACACAAACGACAGCCTCATGTGGAACAATCTCCGCCTGATGCGCGACGCCAACTTCAGGGCGAGCCTGCTGAAGGACGCCACCTACGGTTCCGGGGCCCGCCCTCTGAGTACGGGGACGCAGACCATGGCGGCGAGAATCGCGAACGGCGGCGTTCCCGACATGGGAAGCGAGCGAACCGGTTACGCCTATGCCAACAACTCCTATCCCAGCAGGTCGGTGGGCTGGACGCGCTGGGGCAAGGACGTGAACGCCTCCAACAACGTCATTGGGAACCCCGACAGCTACTATTCTCCGGATCCGGACAAACCCTATCTGCTGACGTTCAGGGACGCGAACGCGGCTCGTGCGCCCAAAGGCAGGCTGCCGTCCGGCTTCACCGAGGGAGTGGCGATAACGGATTCCGCCCGGGTCGCCCAACTGGTTCCCAACGACAGCAAAATGTATCAAATGAAGCTGGTTCTCTGGCGTCTTTTACAGAAGGAAAACGCGGAGATGCTTGCGGGAATGCGCATCGGGGTCGCGGGAAACTTCTTCGACTACCAGTATGGTTCGGTCAACCCCGGCGCGATGGTCCGGAGGCCGCCCTTCATGTCGTACGGAAATTCCGCGTATGAAAGCAGCAGCGGCAGCTATCAGGGCCGCTACACCAGCAACTTTCGAGCCACGCACAACGGCGCTCAGAATCAATGGATTTCCTTTCCCTACGGAACGGCGCCGGAGAGTTACTCGGGAATCCCCGGGGGGGATTATGGAAATACGGAGGTCGCGTATCAGGCCGTTCTCTCGAACTACGAGACGGCCTCGGACGCCTCCCGGCGTCACGAGCGGCGGGCGTATCTGCGGGTTCCCTTCGACTACATGTACACCCTGAGAGCCGACGGGACCTACAGCCCCACCTCCAGCCTGATCGCCTTTCGCGAGCTGATCGACGGGGTGGAGCAGTACGACAGCCGGGGCGGCCTGAGCAATCCGCACCGCATCGTCAACGAGGAACTTTTCCCGGGCGGGGTGACGATCCTGTCTTCCGCCTTCTACGGCAGGGACGGCCTTCACCTCTTGAACTACAGTGAAAACAACCCCGCCGGCAGCGGAACCAACCTGCCCGTGCTGAACGGCCGTTACGCGGTCGATTACGCGCGGGGCGGGCTCAGTAACCGCGAACTGTGGCAGGGGCTGGCGGGATCGGGGACCGGGATCCTGAGCAAACGCATCAAAAATTCCGAGGGCCTGATGACGGGGTCGGCCATGGGAAGCGTGATCGACTTCTTCTCTCCTTTTGGAGGCAGAAACGGCCTGGCGTTCAAGATAAAACCCTCCGGCGAGGCCGACGACACCCGCGGTTACTTTCCGGTCACGGGTTCCTGCCAGACCAACTGGATGGTGGTCTTTACGGGGGGCAACGAGATGAGCATTCCGGGGCAGGACCCCCTCGTCGCGCTGAAAAACCTGTACCTGAACTCGAAGAACATGCGCGGCCGTCACTGGGACGGCGAAAAATGGATCGAGAGGACCTACCTGATGGACACCCCGATCCGCACGATCTTCGTGGGAATGATGCCGCCCGCTCCGTCGAACGCGCCCGACGGCGACGCCTACGCGCCTGACCGGCCCACGGATTCCGGAGCCCGAAGGCTGCGCAAGGCGATCACCCGCATGGCTCACGCGGGGCAGCCCCTGCCGGATGGAACGCCGGACAGGACCGTCCGGCCCTTTTTCGCCGATAACGTCCCGGACCTGATTCTGGCGCTCCAGTCGATTTTGCTGCAAATTCGGACGGAGCGGTTCGCCGCCGGCGCTCCCGTCATTTTGCCCATGCGCGACGTCGGAAAGGAAAAGGCGCTGTTCGCCTCTTCCTATCAGATAAATATGCTCAAACAGTGGGAGGGAACCTTCCGTAAATACGTCGTCCCGCCGGACGCTTCATCCCCTTCGACGCTGGACTGGGAGGGAGAGCGCCTGATGGCCCTGAAGGGCGCGAACAGGCGCGTGTACACCTCCCTGGAGACGGAGGGCAAAAGCGGCGTCTCCGTCCAGCCGGTGAACGGCATGTCCATCGACGCCTTTAAATCGCTGACGGGGATTTCCTCGCACGCAGCGGAGTTCCGCGACTGGCTGATCACCTACAGGGACGATCCCGGCGTTATGGGAGAAATGGAGCACTCCGGCTTCGCGCTCGTGGGCGCGCCCCTGTTCCCGACCATTCCCGCCAGGGACAAACGAATCTATTTCCAGACGAACCGCGGGGTTCTGCACGCGCTCGATTTCGAGGACGGCGACGAAAAATGGGCCTTTATCCCGCCCAACATTTTCCAGAACCGGATTCGGGAGCAAAAATTTTTCCCTCTGGACGGTTCCTGGTACACGGGCGACGGGACGACCACGATACGGTCGAAGCCTCTGGTGCTTTTGGACGGGATGCTGTCGGCCAGGGACGTTAAGACACCGAACGGGTACAAAACCATTATGATCGGCAATATGGGATGGGGAGGCAACGGTTTTTACGCGATGGACGTCACCGTGCCCGGAAGCGAGCCCAACTTCCTCTGGGCCGTGGAAAACGCCCGGTACGAGGCGGCGGAGCCCCGGCCCCTGGATGGGGTGAAGCTCTGGGGCGCCGCAGCGGCGGGAAACAAAAATACCCGCGACTACAGCGACCTGGGGCTGACGATAGCCGCCGGCGAGGTCCGCACCCCCTCCGGCGGAGACGAGGGGGTTGGAATTCTGCCGGGAGGGCTGGGATATCAATATGGAGCGGACAGCCAGGGCAGGGTTTTTTACCTTTTCAATCCCGAAGATGCCTCCATCATCCGTAAACTGACCACGTCCGATGGCTTCAAAGCGCCTTCGGGGCGCGTTCTGGGGATGGGCATCACGCCCGTCAGCTACATTTCCAGGGGGGACAGGGCGCAGGAATTCTTCACGGCGGACAGCGAGGGCAACGTTTTGTACTGTAAAATGGAAGACTCTCCCTCCAGGTGGAACCTGAAAAGCATCTTTCAGCTTCGCACCCTGACGGGCGACAAACCCGTGGCCATAACCCGGGCGCTGGAGGTGGGGCGTCAGGGGAAGACGCGCTGGCTCTTCGGAGGCACGTCGGACCTGATGGCGCCGGCGCACAGGACGCTGACCAACGAGGAGCAGTTCATCTTCGGCCTGAACCTGACCGAAAACAGGAACCTGAGCGAGGACGTCCCCACCTCCCTGACCACGAAGGACCTCGTGGCTCTGAAGTACATAAAGCCCGCCAGCGACGTCTTCCCCTCCTACGGCGAAACGGGCGGCCAGGTTTCCGTCCCGGCGTCCGCCAAAGGATGGTTTCTCAGGCTCCGACCGAAAATCATTCACCCGAAGGAACCCACGGAGGCGGAATACGTGACGACCTCGCCCTTTTTATATCAGGGCGTCCTCTACGTGTCGACCTTCATTGCGCGTACGCGCCAGCCGGACGACGACGAAAAATGCCCGGAGCTGGGAGACAGCAAACTGTACGCCCTGGATCCCGTCAGCGGACGGGGCGCGTGGAAGGGTGGCGCACAGTCGCTGGTGTTCAACAACATCAAGGTCGCGGGGATCTCCAGCTCGAACGGCAGGATGTTTTTGGGCATCAAGGTTTTGCAGAGCGGAGCACTGGATCAGCTGAGGCGGCAGCCGGACCTGGATGGATTTCGAACCCACGCGGACGGGATCGCCATCGACTTCGGAGCGCTCGGGTCAGGCGAGGAGCCGACCCCTCCGGATCGTTACGACTTTCCCGTGCTGCAGTTCTGGAAGGAAAATTTTTAGAATGAGGAAAATTTCAGAATGAGGAAATATGCAATGAGGAAATATGCAATGAGGCATTACGGGGTGTATCGTTTTTTGAGGATTTTCTGCTGTATGGCGCTGTTGGCGGCGGAAACGGGCGTGCTTCGTTCCGAGGCCGCACCCGCCGGCATTCTGAGCGTGGAGGGCTTCTGCGAGGCGGTCGGGGAGACGAAAGAAGGCCGAATCATCACCCTGCTGACCGACGGCCGGAGGGCGTCGGGGATTTTGAGCTCCGCCTGCCGTTATTACCTGGAGGACGGGGAAATCCCCTGGGAGGAATTTTTGGAACGGGCCCCCGGAGTGCCCGTGGCCGTCGAGCTGAACGGATCCTCGGGCACGGTCTCCCTTTGCCGAATCCGGCCCGTTCGCGCGATGTAGGGAACGCCGGGGACAGGGAGCACTGATCGGGCTCCATGCGTTCAGTGCATTCAGTTTTGCCCCGATCGACGGACGCAGAGGGGAGCGAGATGCCGCCTGGCAATCGCTCCCCCTTCGTTTGGGCGAAGTATGATTAAATCGATATTTGTATGATGCCATGAACCTCAGATCGTTAGTTTTGCCTAAGCCAACGACAGTGAATTATTGTTGACCCTCTTTGGAAGCCTGTTTATACTTTTTTTAAGACAGAGATGCCCTGCAATAAAGCTGAAATGCATCCAATCCCGGATCATAAGGAGGCAGTCCTGAATGTCATGGTTTAGAAATCTCCGCACGGTGCTCAAAATTTTCATTCTTGCTGCGGTCATGCTCGTGCTCATGCTGATCATAGCCGGCAGCGGCTATTCCACCAGCACGACGATAGCGGTCAGAATGCAGGATATGTACAACAACTACGCCAAAATGGCCATGAGAATGACGGAAGCGAAGTATCTGGCCGCGCACAGCAGACGTATGATCCTGAGTATGATGCTCACGGACGATAAGGAAGAAATCAACAGCTACGTGAACCGCGTCCAGGCGAACAGGAAAGCCGTCGCCGAAATCGCCTCGCAGGTCAAAGAGGAGTTATTGCCGCCCAACCTGAAAGAAATCAATGAGACCCTCAAAAAAATCGGTCCGGAATACAGGAGGTTGCAGGATGAGGCCATCGCCGCCGGGGTCGGGAGAGACGTCGACATCGCCCAAATGCTGAATCGCCTCAACAGGAGGGGAGACATCGCGAACCTGGAGAACGAGTACGTGACCATCCAGGAGAAGTTTGCGCAGGCGCTGGTCAAAGAGGCCGACGAGGTGAGCGCCATGGCGGACAACTACGCGAAGCGGGGGGCGGTGAAGATCATTATCGTATCGTGCGTTGCGTTGCTGACGGGGCTTTCGCTGAGCGTTCTGATCGCCCGCATGATCACGGGCCCCATTCGCAGGATTCAGGCCAGCGTCGACCTGTTCGCCGGGGGGGACCTGGTCAGCGTGTTCCCGACCGCCGGCAAAGACGAACTGGGCATGATGGGCAGAGGGCTCCAGAAGATGGCGGACGACCTCAGGCGCATCATCGGCTCCGTCAAGGAAGCGAGCGTCAGGATACTGGACACCTCGCAGGAATTTTCGGCGCTGGCGCAGGAGACGAGCGCGTCCGTCGGAGAATTTCGCACAAACGTGGACGACATGGGAACGAGCCTCAACTCGCTGGCCTCCACGGGAGAGGAGGTCAACGCGTCGGTGGAGGAGGTGGCGGCTGGCTCTCAGGCCACGGCCGAAAAGGGGACCGACATCGCCACCAGGGTGGAGAACGCCATGAAGGCGGGAGAAAACGGCATGTCGTCCGTTCGTCTGGCGGTCTCCAGCATCGAGGGAGTCGTGGGGAACGCTTCCTCGACCGCGAAATCGGTGCAGGAGCTGGGCGAGAGGACACGTCAGATACAAAATTTCGTCACGCAGATCGGCGGCATCGCCGACCAGACCAACCTGCTCGCCCTGAACGCGGCCATAGAGGCGGCGCGGGCCGGCGAGGCGGGACGGGGCTTCGCGGTGGTCGCGGAGGAGGTCCGCAAGCTCGCCGAGGAGAGCAACGTCGCGGCAAAGAGCATCGAGAATCTCGCGAAGACGATCATGGGGGACCTCGACGTCGTGGTCAACATGTCGCTCGAGAACGCCAAAGCGTCCGAGGGCGCGAAGGACCTGTCCAAAGAGACGGAGCAGGTCATCGGCAGCATGATTTCGTACCTGAATGAGATATCCGCCGCCACTCAGGACCTCGCCGCGGTTTCGGAGGAACAGGCCGCGTCGAGCGAGGAAATTGCGGAAGCCATCCAGAACATCGCGGACAGGGTGCAAAACGCCGCTCGCTCCGGAGAAAATATCCGAAGCGGCGCGGAGGAGGTCTCGGTCGCGGCGAATCGCATGGCCTCCGGCTCCGAGGGATTGGCTACACTTGCGGGCGAGCTCGAGCAGATGCTTGAATTCTTCAAACTCGAACTTTCCAGACCTGAATCCCTGACCCCTGGATCTTTCCGGATGGGCTCTTTCAAAAGGGAAGAGCCGCTTTCCCGACCCCCGGCTCAGGCCGCAGGGACGGCGGGAAAGTCGGTCCTCCAGTCCGGCCGGGCCTGAACGTCGCCCGATTTAAAGACCGGAGGACCTGAGGCCGCCTGATCCGCCCTGGCGACTCTGATTCACGTCGAAAAAGATTCCACGTG
>JAISSA010000192.1 GCA_031273365.1 Synergistaceae bacterium | reverse complement strand
CTGGAGGCTATTCCGGAAATGCCCGCAAGGTAAAAGAAAAATTTAATAAAGAAAAATTAACGGGGTCAGGGGACTCGTCCCCTGCGGGGCTTTTGCCGGGGGGCAGCGCCCCATGTTTTAAATTATTAAGGAGGAGTCAGACATGAAGAGGTTCACGCGTGGGGTTCTTTTGTTGCTGGCGGTTTTGGTTTTCTGCGGTGCCGCTTTTGCCGCGGACGAGGTGCGCGTCGGCGTTGTCGCCCCCATTACCGGGCAGGCCGCCATAGCGGGGCAGTACATCAAAAACGGCGTCGAGCTGGCCATAAAGCAGTATGCGCCGAACGGAACCCTTACGCTCGGAGGCAAAGAGGTCCCTCTGAAAGTCATCTTCGAGGACAACGAGAACAAGCCGGAGATCACGGCCAACGCCTTCCGTAAACTCATCGATCAGGACGAGGTCTGCGCCATTGTCGGTCCTGACGCGTCCACCGTCGCTCTGGCCGGGTCTCCCATCGCCCAGTCCGCGGAGATCCCCTGCATCGCGACGTTCGCCACCAACCCCCGGGTCACGCAGGTGGGAGACTACATTTTCCGGGCCTGTTTCATCGACCCCTTTCAGGGAAAGGTCATGGCGAAATACGCCTATGAAAACATGGGAGTCCGCAAAGCCGCAATTCTTTACAACAACGGCAACGATTTTTCCAAGGGGCTGACCGAATTTTTCACTAAGGAGTATGAAGCTCTGGGCGGGAAAGTGGTTATCACCGAGGCTTATGGCGGCGCCGACATTCGCGACTTCAACGCACAGCTCAACAACATCAAAGCCAGCGACGCCGAAGTTCTTTACATGCCCAACGAATATTACGTAACCGGGCTCCAGATGAACCAGGCCCGCAGGGCTGGAATAAAGCTGCCGCTTATCGGAGGCGACGGCTGGGATACGCCCGATATCGTGCAGGTGGCCGCAGGTGCGGAAGAAGGCGCCGCTTACACCTGCGCGTTCTCTCATGAAGCGACGACCCCGGAGGCTCAGGCCTTTGTCAAAGCCTACAACGAAGCCTACGGGCAGAATCCGAACTCCAACGCGGTTCTTGCCTACGAAGCGACGGCTATCGTTTTCACGGCGCTGAAAACCGCCGGCACGACGGATGGCCCGACGCTCCGCGACACGATAGCGGCGACGAAGCTGAGCCTGCCGTCGGGCGTCATCCAGTTCGACGCCGAGCGCAATCCGCAGAAAGCGGCGGTTATCCTGCAGTTCCAGAACGGGGTTCCCAGGTATCTCACGACGATCCAGCCTTAAAAATCGCAGACGGACAATGTCAACAACTTAAGCGAAACTGTGGGGCTCCGCCCCACACCCCGCAGGGGACTGAGTCCCCTGACCCCGTTAATTAAAAAAGAGAGAGGGCAGGCTTATGGAGCATTTCATTCAACTCCTGATTTTCGGCGTCCAGCTCGGAGTCATCTATGCCCTTATCGCGATGGGGTATACCATGGTTTACGGGATCATCCGCCTCATCAACTTCGCACATGGCGATCTTGTCATGATCGGAGCGTTTACGGCGTATTTCGTCGCGCGCATTCCGGGTTTTGGCTTTATCCCGGTCATGGTCGCCGCGATGATCGTCCCTGCCGTGATCAGCGTCGTCATAGAACGTCTGGCCTATCGCCCCCTGCGCAATCGACCCCGTCTGTCCGTCCTGATTACGGCCATAGGCGTGTCGATTTTCCTGGAAAACCTTCCCCGCATGATCCCCGTCATTGGCCCCAATTACCGCCCTTTTCCTCAGCTCATTGCCTTTCGGGAATTTCGCCTTTACGGAAGCGCCGTCGTCAATACGATTCAGATCACGAATATCGCCGCGTCGCTGATCCTCCTGACTCTGCTGATCGGGATCGTCCGGTTCACGAAAACGGGACGCGCGATGCGTGCCGTGTCCTTCAATAAAGAGGCCGCGGCGCTCATGGGGATCGACGTCAACAGGGTCATTGCCCTGACGTTTTTTGTCGGCGCGGCGCTAGCAGGCGCGGGAGGCGTGCTCTATTCCCTGACCTATCCCATGATCGACGTTCTGATGGGGGTATGGCTCGGGACGAAGGCCTTCGTCGCGGCCGTGCTGGGTGGAATCGGCTCCATCCCCGGCGCCGTTTTGGGGGGGCTGCTGATGGGCATCGTCGAGGTTTTCGCCACGGCTTTCAACTCCGAGCTGGGGTACGGAGCCGGGTTCATTATCCTGATTCTGGTGCTGCTGTTCCGCCCCGAGGGGCTCATGGGCAGGCCCACGATAGAGAAGGTCTGAGAGATGAGCGGCTCGGGGACGGGGGTCAATATCGATATTTTTCACAAATTGAAGCGCGAGGCCAGACGATGTTCCCCGCTGATCGGTCTCGCAGTCTTTTACCTCGCGGTGACGTACCTGAGAGAGGCGCGATACCTGAAGGCCTACTACATCCAGGTTTTGATGTTCGGACTCATCAACTGCATGGTGACGATGGGCCTGAACCTCATCAACGGCGTCACGGGGCAGTTTTCCATTGGACAGGCCGGATTTGTGGCCGTCGGGGCCTATTCTTCCGCCGCGGTTACGACGCTGCTGTTCCGGTTCAACGCCCTTCCTTCCATTGTTCGTCCGCTCGTCTTCCTGCTTTCCATCCTGGTCGCCGGCATCGCAGCCGGCGTGTTCGGGTACCTCATCGGGCGGCCGTCGCTTCGCGTGAAGGGCGATTATCTGGCCATCGTCACGCTGGGGTTTGGCGAGATCATCCGCGCAATCATTCGCCTGATCCCGCAGGTGGGAGGGCCCAGAGGTTTTTCGGGCATCCCGCGTTACGTCAACCTCGCGTGGATACTTATTTTCTTCGCTCTGACGATCTGGTTTTTGCGCAACTATATTTACTCCGCTTATGGCCGGGCCTGCATATCCTGCCGTGAGGACGATCTTGCCGCGGAGACGATGGGGATCAACACGACGACCTATAAGGTGCAGGCCTTTATCATCGGCGCCGTAACGGCCGGAGTGGCCGGAGCCCTGCTGGCCCACCTACTGGGGTACCTTCACCCGGACCAGTTTTCCTACATACGCTCGACGGACTTTCTCGTCTACCTCTACGCGGGCGGCGCGGGTACGATAAGCGGCGCCGTCGTTGGTGCCATGGCCCTGACGATCGTTCCTGAAATGCTGCGCTTTCTGTCGGGCTGGCGTCTTGTCATTTATGGCCTCGTTCTGGTGTTGATGATGCTTTATCGACCTCACGGAATCTCCAACGGAAAGGAATTTTCCTTTCTGGTTCCCCGCCTCGCCCCCAAAAAGACGGAAGAGGTGCAGGAAGGATGACGGCGACGCCCATTTTGGAGATACACAATCTCGGCGTCCGTTTTGGAGGCCTGCAGGCCGTGGACGCCTTTCACTATGTCCTGCAGGAAGGGGACCTGGGAGGGATCATCGGCCCCAACGGGGCGGGCAAGACCACGATCTTCAACATGCTCACCGGCATCTACCCGCCGACCACGGGGGAGATCTTTTTTCGGGGCAAAAACATCGTGGGAGCGCCCATCCACGACTTCACGCGGTACGGAATTGCCCGGACGTTTCAAAATATCCGACTTTTTAAGGAGCTGAGCGCGCTCGAAAATATCAGGATTGCACGTCACATGAGCGTCAATTATGGCCTTTTTTCCGCGCTGTTTCGCAGGCCCTCCGTACAGCGGCGCGAGAGCGAACTGGAGGAGGAGTGTATGTCCCTGCTCGATCGGCTTTCTCTGGCGCAATACGCGCACCATAAGGCGAGCAGCCTGCCGTATGGAGTGCAGCGCAGGCTGGAACTCGCGCGCGCCCTCGCCACTTCGCCCGGACTTTTGCTGCTCGACGAACCGGCGGCGGGAATGAACCCCCAGGAGGTCGACCAGCTTTCAAAAACGATACTGTGGATTCGCGACGAGTTCCGGGTGACCATACTCCTGATAGAGCATCACATGCAGCTGGTCATGAATATCTGCGATCACATAACCGTCGTCAATTTCGGCAAGCTGATCGCGGAAGGGAAACCGGAAGAAATCAGGGTCAATGCTGCCGTTATCGAAGCGTACCTGGGAAAGGGCGGGAAATTCTGATGCTGCTGGAAGTCAGGGACCTCAAGGTGGCTTACGGCGCGATAGAGGCGGTCAGGGGAGTCTCCTTTTCCGTGGATCGACAGGAGATCGTGACGCTTATCGGGGCCAACGGAGCGGGAAAGACAAGCATCCTCAGGGCTCTGTCCGGGTTGGCGGACATCCGGGGCGGGTCCATCGAGTACGCCGGGCAGGAACTCCGCGGAGCCCGGCCCCATGAGATCGTTCGCATGGGGATTTCCCACGTCCCGGAGGGACGCCTTGCGTTTTTGAACCTGTCGGTGCATGAAAACCTGCTGCTGGGGGCGTATATTCGTAAGGATAAGAAAGGGATCGAAGAGGACCTGGACAAAGTCTATGGATTATTTCCCCGTTTGAGGGAACGGGCGCGACAGATCTCGGGGACTCTTTCGGGGGGAGAGCAGCAAATGCTGGTCGTGGGACGCGCTTTGATGAGCAACTGCAGGCTTCTCCTGCTGGATGAGCCGTCCATGGGTCTGAGCCCCATTCTGGTGCAGGAGGTCTTCGGAACCATCGTGAGCGTGTGCAGAATGGGAACGCCCGTTCTGCTGGTCGAACAGAACGCCGGCATGGCCCTGTCGATAGCGGACCGCGGTTACGTTCTGGAAACGGGACGCGTGCTGCTGGAGGGCGAATCTTCCGCCCTGGCCGGCATGGAGGAAATTCGCGCGGCTTATCTGGGAGAATGATCGCGAAAGCTGCGCGTTCGATGTCTGAAGCTACTGTATGGTTATGACTTTAAAACTGGGGGTTTTATTATGAACGCGGTGTTGCAGAAAATAGCCGACGTGGGGGTGGTCCCCGTCGTCAAGCTGGATACGCCCGATCAGGCCCTGCCTCTGGGGCGGGCGCTGATCGCGGGGAACCTTCCCGTGGCGGAGGTGACCTTCAGGACTGACGCGGCGGAGGAATCCATCAAAAGACTGACCGC
>JAISSA010000133.1 GCA_031273365.1 Synergistaceae bacterium | reverse complement strand
CGTCCGCGCGTCAGGAAGAGAAGGGTATCGGCGGCTCCGGCTATCCCCTGCGTCCCTGATATTTCGTTCAGCCAGTCCTCTTCGTCTTTGGCCTTTTTGGTGTGATGGATGATCAGGATCGTCACGTCGTACTTGTCGGACAGGGACTTTATGGCGCTTATGGCGTCGTAGTCGCTGCCGTACCTGTCCCCGTTCCCGCTGTGGGGTTTGCGGAATTTCTGCAAGGTGTCGATGATCACCAGCTTTGCGTCGGGGTGATCTTTAAGCCATTTTTCGAGCCACACGAGCCCGCCCTCATGCTGCCGGGAGATGCGCGTGACGAGGGTCAGCCTCGACAGGTCCGCGTCTTCGGGCATTCCGGAGTCCTCGATGCGCGTCTTCAGCCTGCGCCTGGTGTCCTCCAGCGCCATGTACGCCACGTCTCCCCGCTCGACCTCGATGCATCCGAGCGCCGTTCCCCCCGTGGCCACGGCAAGCGCCAGATGCAGCGCAAGGATGGATTTTCCCACCTTGGGGCCGCCCGACAGGATCGAACATCCGGCCGGGAGAAAATCGGGAACGGCCCAGCGCACCTCCGGCATGTCGAGCTTCATCAGGTCCGAGGCGTTGATCTGCTGCACAGTCTGCTCCGCCTTCCGCTCGTCATCGGACATGCACAGCCATTCGATCCTCGCGCTCACGGCCTTCGCCGCCTCATCCATCCCGGCGAGCGCCGCAAAATCGTTCCAGTCCGTTCCGCTGGCCCCTTCCGGAAACTCGGGAAAGAAATACCCGTCCAGTCTGGCCTTTTCGACGGCCTCTTTTGCGCAGGTCAGGCCGGGGTGGTCATTATCCGCCGCGACGAAAATTTTCCGGTTCGGGAACAGCTTTTTGATCTTTGGAGCCACGGCTATGATGTTGTGGCAGCTCATGGCGCAGATCACCGTGCAGCCGGCCGTCTCGTGAAGCGCCGCTCCGGTCGAATACCCCTCGCAAAGCAGCACGGGCCCGGTCTTTACGTCGGCGGCGATGGGGAAGAACGCCCCGCCCGCCGGGCACCCCGCCTCGAACAGCTTCTTCCTTCCGGGGTCCGCGTTGATCCTCTGCATTGAACGGAAAGCCCCTTTTTCGTCGTAAAGGGGAACCAGAAGATCGTCTCCAAGCTGCTTCAGCCCGTAGTTGCCGACGTTCTTCCGCTTGAAATACGGGTGATCCGGTTGCGCCTCCGGGGCCTGCTCGAAACGGGCCCGCGCCTCGTCCGCCGCTCTGGCCTGCTCCTGAAGGTATTTTTTCTCCCGCTCTTCGCGGAGTTTTTTGCACTCCGGGCTCCGCTCCCATTTGCGAAGTTCGGCCTGGGCGGACTTATCCAGCCCCGCCGCGTTGTATTTCCAGTTGACCTTCCCGCCGTGTTTCCACGAACCAATCACCCCCGCGGGCCATCCGTCAGGATGGATCATGTAAAACCCGTTTTTCGAGCCGGGGGAATCGCCCCGTACCCGATAACGATGGATTTTCCCGTCGATCACAGGGACCTGAGACCCGTCAGGCAAAACCTCCAGTTCGCCCATCGCGTCGAGCACCTGTTCCTCTATGTCAGTCATGGCTATTGCCTTAATTCTGTCCAATCCCAATCGTCTCCTTCCTCGGGCATCAGACTCCTTTTCCCGTCAGCCAGCGCATTCCGGACCAGCTCGACGTCGAACTTTTTCACTCGTCCGGGCGTGAACAGCACAAGGAAAAATGCGTCGGCTCCGTGCCGTTTGCAGTTCAACAGGTGCTTTATCTGCGAGAGCTTCGCGTTGCTCAGGTTCCACCTCGACGCATGGCATTCTTTGGCGTCGAAACAGTGCAGCCGTCCATGCGCGAACACCTCGTAGTCAAAAGGTTCTCCCTCGATGTACGTCCCGTCCACGGTGCGCCGGGCGTGATTTTTATGAGCATGGATGCCTGTTTTGTTCAGATGATCGATGATTTTTGCAAGCTCGTTTTCGAAAATGTGGCCTTTTCTCATGGGACCTCCGAAAGACAAAACAACAACAGCACCTCGTATTGAAGTGAGGTGCTGACCGGATTATTTATAAAACGCTCGCGTCAGAACCTGATTTGCCTCCAGAAGCGAGGCGCTCTGCCTGATAGGGTCTCAGGTCAAAATGGGGCATCGGTCAGGCCGTCCCCGGACGCGCGCGTAAAATCGGGATCGTCGCGCATGGACGAAAAATTGCCGCTGTCTTCCTCCCACGGCGGAAGCCCCGCCTGTTTTTTGCGCGACAGGAACCAGGACACCGCGGGCCTCTGTTCGCCCTGATAGGTCGTGTGCTTCACGCGCGCGGCCCCCACTTTCCCCCTCCAGAGCAGGATGTTCATTTCTCCCACGGGAATCCCAAAACTTTCAAATATTGCCCCCAGATTCTGGTTCGTCATTTGCGTGTTCTGAGGATCGAAGACGAGGTAGTAAAAGATTTTCCCGTGGAACCCCGATACCTTCAGCGTCAGCCGGATCATGTCCTTGCCCGTCTTCGACCGGCGCTCGTCGGCCTCTTCGATGCGCACGCGATGGTCGCCCACGGGAACGATCTGATAATTGTTTTCCCTGTAATCCTGCGCGTTGTATTCCCACCCGATCATTTAGATGACCTCCTCGAACGTGCAGTACTGGCGTTTCTTTATGCGATCTTTCGCGATGACCGACGCGCTTCCCGCGAGGCGGATGAAGCGCTCTCCTTCATGCCCCTCTTTGGTGCTGACGTTGACCTGCCCCACGATGTCGCAGAGCCCGCACACGTTGTCAACGATTTTGTCGCGGATTTGCGGGCGCGTCTGAGTGAATTTCGTCCCGTTCTGCGCCACGACTTCGGCATGTTCTTCCCACGCGGTGAACACGATGTTTGCCGGCAGATTTCTGAACTGGCGGCAGTAGTCCATGATCTTCATATTGACGCGCCCGTAATCCGCCTGAGACGGGACGCCGTCGTTGTTCCCCTCCCGCCCGTAGAAGGTCAGCATCCCGTTCACGAGCTCGGAAAGCGTGTCGATGCACACATTCGCGTACTCGCATTTTGCCTGCAGGTACTTCAGCACCTCCGGAAGATTGCTTAAATCCTCGTTCAGCCGCACCACGTCGACATTTTCATTTCCGAACAGCACGGATGTTCCCCTGTCCACGTCGATGACGAGCGTCTTTCCCTTCAGGCTGCCCAGCAGCGTCGTTTTCCCTATGCCGGGAGGCCCGTAGACAAGCGCCGTAAGCTTCTCGGTTTGCAGTTCCGTCGCCTTCAAAATTTGCACAGTTCTTCACTTTTCCTTTCTTTTTTGACGAACCCCATCAGCATCTGCGGATCGTAGTTCAGGCATATCGCGCGATAGGCGCACCCTAAAATCGAGCAATGAGACGGGTTTCGCCAAAACTTTTTCCTTTTCCTGATCTCGCGCGCCAGAGCCTTAACCTCGGCTTCGATCTCCTCGAGCTCCCCGGGCGACCGCACGACCTGAAACGTTCGGATTTTGGTTTCGTCGTACCATTCCTCGACGCGCCGGAGGTATTGCTCTTCCGTCTCGTTCTGCTTCAGTTTGATCGTCGGCTTCTGGCACACGGTATAAGTTACGCTGGTGACGGGTTTATTGGCCAGAAGAGACAGCGCCAGCAGGTAATAACTCACCTGATCGTCCCATGCCAGGTTGTCGATGTATTTCTCGTCGATCGTACCCCTGTACGTCTTGTGCTCGACCGGCGTCCCGTCCTCGAGGACGGCGTCGATCTTCCCGCGCATCCGGAGCGCGTACCCGACATGGATATTGAATTCTTTCTCGATCGCCCTGATCCCCCATGTACGCCAGGGGATGAACCTGTCGAAGGCGCCGGCCATTTTCCCGATGACGCCGCCCTCCTCGCAGGGTTCGCCTCTCAATATCTTCTCCACGCACGCATGGTAGGACGAGCCCGTCGAAAGAGCCTCCGGAGTGACGGCCGGTTTCAGCATCTCGATGTATTGCAGCTCGTACAGC
>JAISSA010000162.1 GCA_031273365.1 Synergistaceae bacterium | reverse complement strand
CTGGCGCTGCTGCTCCTGATCGTCGCCGGCGTCGTGTCTCCCGGGCGCGTCGCCCGTTATCGGCCTCACATCGTCCTCGCCATCTTTTTCCTCGCCGCCGTCCTGACCCCGCCCGACGTCATCTCCCAGATCATGCTGGGCGTCCCCCTGTACCTGCTGTTCGAGGGAGCGCTGGCGCTGGGTCGGCTGTATAAAAAGAAAAATTAACGGGGTCAGGGGACAAGTCCCCTGCGGGGTGTGGGGCGGAGCCCCGCGGTTTTGGTTTAAGTCCGTTTACCTGCGGCTGTTTTTTCAATCTCGTCTTTTTCAAGCTCGTCTTTTTCAAGTTCATCAAAGAGGTTACGCGCGTTATTGAAACGCGAAGAGACGGAACGTATTATTTCATCAGCCTCCTCTATAGCCGCGCGGGGCTCCACCCCCCGGCAAAAGCCCCGGAGGGATGCACCCGCAGGGGACTCAATCCCCTGACCCCGTTAATTTTTCTCTTAAATTATTGCATTGCCCGTTCAGACCTGTCTTCTGAACTTCGCCCCGTCAGGTTGTATAATTACCCCTGGGTTGACAAATCAGGCAATTATTCAGCGGGGTGATCAGATGGATCTCAAACCGGGAGAGTTCAGAGCCGCCTGCAGGGGCTGCCACGGCGGGTGTGTCCATGTACTGTCCGTAAAGGACGGGAAAGTGGTGGGGCTTCGCCCCGATAAAGACGCGCCATTGAATCAGGGTCATGCCTGCATAAAGGGCCTTTCAATTATCGAACAGATGTACCACCCGGACCGGCTGCTGCATCCGATGAAGCGCATCGGTCCCCGGGGAAGCGGGCAGTGGGAGCAAATATCCTGGGACGAGGCGCTGGATACGATTGCGCAGCGCCTTGGAGAGCTCAGAAAGAACCATGGAGCGGAATGTATTTCAGCCATCACCGGCACCGGCAGGCACCTTGTCCCCTATTTATGGAGGTTCACAAGGACGCTGGGCACACCCAACATCACCTCCGCGGGAGCACTGATTTGCCTCGGTCCACGGAAAAACGCGGGTTTTTCCACCGCCGGCGCGTACTCCTGTGTGGACTACTACGGAGACACAAAACCGGAATGCATTGTCGTGTGGGGCGCCAATCCCACAGTCAGCGGCGCAGATGGAGAGCTCCAGTGGCATCCCCGCAGATGCGCGCAGGAGGGGACAAAGTTCATCGTTGTTGACCCTCAGAAGACCGAGATTGCGGAAAAAGCCGAACTTTGGCTGCGGGTTCGTCCCGGAGCGGACGGCGCTCTTGCCCTGGGGCTCTTGAACATAATCATTCAGGAGGGCCTTTACGACCACGAGTTTATCGATAACTGGACGTTTGGATTCGAGCAACTGCGCGATCGCTGTACGGAATACGACCTGACGAGGGTCTCTGAGATCACGTGGATTCCGAAAGAGCAGATCAGACAGGCGGCTTATATGATGGCAACGGTAAAACCGATGGCGCTGGAGTGGGGGTGCGCCTTTGAACAGAGTTATAACGCGACCCAAACCAGTCGCGCCATTTATATGCTTCCCGCAATCACAGGCAACTACGACGTCCCAGGCGGTTTTGTGGAGGGCAAGCATATAGCGCCCACGAAGCGCGACCCGATAGATGCAAGCCCTGCTCTCATGAACGATTTCCCATATCGAAGCCTGAAACCTTACGCGCATCCCCATCAGATACTCAATGCCGTGCGCACCGGACAACCCTACAAAATCAGGGCGATGCTCTCGTTTGCCAACAACAGCATCATTTCTTTGCCCGACAGTAAGTTCGTGTATGAGAGCCTGCTGAGATTGGAATTTTTCGTGTGCATGGACATCTTTATGACACCGACGGCGGCACATGCCGACATTGTTCTGCCCGCGGCGCTGTGGCCCGAGGTGGACTGCGTTTTTTGTATGCCGGAGTTTTCTGAACACACTGTTTTATGTCAGCAAAAAGTGGTGCAGGTCGGCGAGTGCAGGAGCGACGAAGAGGTGTTCATTGAACTGTGCAGACGAATGGGGCTGGATTACGGCGCTGAAAGCCAACAGGACCTGATTGACAGGGAGCTTGAGAATATGAGTTCTCGATTCCCCGAAATGAAGGGGCTTAATTTTCAGAAAATGAAGGAGCTGGGGTATTTTACTCCGAAGCGTTCTTACTACAACTACAAAAAACGCGGTGGATTCAATACGCCGTCAGGGAAGTTCGAGTTTTGTTCAAACGAAATCGCCCAACTGGGCGGAGATCCGCTGCCTTTCTGGCAGGAACCGCCGCTCACTCCGATCAGTCGTCCGGAACTCGGCAGGGAATATCCTTACATACTGATGACGGGCGGTCGCCGGCAACAGTATTTCATTTCCAATAACCGCCAGATTAAAAGTCTGCGCAGACAGTATCCGTTCCCCCTGGTCCGAATGCATCCGCATACGGCAGCCGAAAATGGAGTTGCCGAAGGCGACTGGATTTATATCAGGACGTCCCGTGGACAGATTACCCAGAAAACGAAGCTTGAACCCGACATGGATCCGCGCGTGATCAACTGCGACTTCGGATGGTGGTACCCCGAGGCAGGCGCGCCGGATTACGGCTGGCATGAATCCAACGCAAATGTCCTGACCAGCAGCGACAATGGCTGCGATCCCTATATGGGTTCTTACCAGCTGAGAGGCATCCTCTGCGCAATCTGTAAAAACGAGGACTGCCATATCGAACAGCGTTATTACAGTTCCGCCCTTTACGCCAAAACGCCTGTGGACCCGTCCGATTGCGCGGGGTCAAAGCGGCGCGCCGGAAACTTCTGAAGTTCGAGCTTTAAAAACTTCCCGGGAGCCGGATTTAAGGCAGGAATTTTTGAGTCCGCCGCTCGAGGGTGCGCCGGGGCGGCTGTATAATAGCCACATTAAACAGGCTTCTTCGGGAAGGGGGCGTTTGTGATGCTGAAAAGTTACTTTGGTCGGTCCGTGTTTGCGGCGACTCTTCTCATCGGGGTCCCGGTGCTGGTGTTGCTGTGGTTCGCGGGCGGCGTCGTCTGTTCGATGGCGCTCACCTGGCAGGTAATGGGCGAGGGCGACATGCCCGGCAACGTGCCCATGGCCCTGAACCTTTACCCGGCACTCTGGAGGACGATCCTGTCCTTCGGGATATTCCTGAGCGCCCGCGCCGCGTTTCTGATCCTGAAACTCCGATGGAACATCTTTCTCTCGCAGATCATGGCCGGAGTGGCGACGTTCCTTCTCATCCGCGTTCTGTACGACCTCCTGGGCGTCTTCACCACGCCCCTTTCCGTGTGGAGCGTCATCACGTTCGTCGCGTTTCTGTCCGTCTTCGACAGCCTGGAACCCGAAAGGGGCGACAGATGGCGCGCCTTTTTCCTCGTTCTGTTCGGGAGATCCCGATGGCGTCGGTAACGCCCGACGAGACGCTCCGGGAGGCTTTTTGCGACGCGGAGCGGACCGTTCAGGAGGACGGAACTCGCACGATCCGGGAGGGAGAAATCGAAAAAAGCCCGGCCGGGGGGTATTTCGCCCGGATCGACGGGCGGAGGACTTTTCGCGGCGATTACACCATCCTGGAGCAGCTGCCCACGAAGGGCGCGGAGGCCGACATTTACCTTCTGGAGCGCGAGGGTGAGCGGCATATTTTAAAGCTTTACCGGCATCGTATGGAGCCGAAGCTCGAGGTTCTGGAGAAAATCGGCGGGGTCAGCCGGGCCAACAGCCACTGTTTCGTCGTCTTCAGGGACGCCGGGTTCGACGGGCAGACGGGCCGCTGGTACGAGCTTCAGGAGTATTTTCCCCTCGGGTCCCTCAAAGACATCCCGGAAGAACGGAAAAGGCGTCCCGCCTTCGTCAGGGAGCTCGTCTCCGAGCTTGCGGAGGCGATTCACTGCCTGCACGAAAACGGCATCGTTCACTGCGACATCAAACCGGGGAACGTGCTGGTCCGCAGCCTCGACCCTCCGGACCTGGTGCTGACGGACTTCGGCATCGCGTCGCTCATGGCCTCCGACGTCTCCCGAAAGATGACCACGCTGAAGGGGACGCCGATGTACTGGGCGCCCGAGGCGTTCAGCCGCATGGTGGGACGTCCCTGCGACTGGTGGGGGCTGGGCGTGATCGTACTGGAGCTTCTGGCGGGCGCGCACCCGCTGGAGGGCCTGATGGACTCGCAGATCATCCACAGGCTGACCGTCGGGAACCTCGAGATCCCCGACTTTATCGCGGAGGATTGGCGGGCGCTGCTCAGAGGGCTCCTGACGAAGGACGACGTGAAGCGCTGGGGGCACGAGGAGGTTCTGCGCTGGCTCTCCGGGGAGCGCGGCATTCCCGTGTATTACGAGGCCCCCGCGCACTCCAGGCTCACCGCGAAGCAGGGCCCTCAGCCCTTTCGCTTCGAGGGCAGGGACCTTTACACGCTGGAGGAGCTGGCCCGCGCGTTGTGCGGCCGAGAGCAGCCCTGGGAGTTGGCGGCGCAGTACCTGCGTTATATCCGGCAGTGGATGGAGAGCAACATGCTCTTCGACGAGGCGGTGGAGCTGGGCAACGCGACCGACAAACTGGAATCCGGCATGGCGCTGTTCCGCTTCGTCCACACCTGGGCGAAGGGCCCGTTCGCCTATCAGGGCAAGGTTATCGACGTCAACAACCTGCGCCTTTTTCTGGCGCGCGTGGCGCGCCGGGAGGCCGGATTCGCGGAGGAGCGGATCGTGCGAATGCTCGGCGACGGGTCCCTGAGGGCGCTTTACGGGGACTACGTCGAGCTCTCCGGGAACAGCGACCCCGTGCTGGAGGCTCTTTTCCCCGTCATGGAGAAGAAAGCGCCCGAGGAGCAGTGGGTCTGTTTCGAGGCATTCGCCGCGCCGGGCGATTTCGTCTGGCCCCGGGACGCCGACACGGGCGACACGCAGGAGACCATCGCCGCTCTGGACCGCCTTGGCGTGCCGCCCCTGCGGCGCGATACGCTGGCCGGGCTCGAGGCGCGTTACGTCCTCCCCGACAGCCTTCTCAGGATGCTGGACAGCTCCGGAACCTACGCCCTGGGGCTCAGACAGCTGGACGCCCTGAACGACGAGGAGCTTCTGATCCCGGACAACCTGGCGGGCCCGCTCAGGTCCTCCGTGGAAACTCTGGAACTCGAGGACTACATCGCCCGCGCCCGCGTGGTCTGCCTCGGACACACGCCCGCGGCCATGGCGAGGCTCTCCTCCGCCCTCGGCGTTTTGGAGGAACTGACCGCGTCCCTGACCGGACTGGAGAACGACGCCGACGTTCTTCTGGAGACCCGGACCCGTATGCAGAAGCTGTACGACAAAAAAATCGGGCCGCGCGACGTCCTCTTCCTGACGAAACTCCTCGACCTGTTGAGGGAACGCGCGGCGCTGCGGCAAAAAAGGAGCGTCATGTACCCCATATCGGCCGTTTCAGGCGCGTCGCTTCTGTGGCTCGCGTACACCATGCTGGGGGGCAGGAGCAGTCTTTTTCTGCGCACGGCGTTCATCATTGCCGTTGTGGGAGCCCTGATCGCCGTCCTTTTTTCGATAAGCCCCGAATTTCTCGGGCAGGGCGGGCTCCCTGACGGAGGGAGCGCCAAACGCCCCAACGGAGGGGAAAATCCCCTCGTTATGCTGGTGGTGTTCATCTTTGCAGGGCTGCTCTTATTTTTCAACCTGTTCCTCTCCTCGTTTCCCACGATGCTTCCCCTTCTCACGGGGACGGCGTTCGGGAGCGCCCTGTATTACCTGTACTTTCGATATTCCATGAAACGGGTTTTCGGCAGGATCGTGGAGACCTGCTTCATATGGCTCAGCACGTCCCGGGAAGGGCTGTGACCGCCGCGTTCTCAGGTCGGGAGGGCGCTTCCCGGAAATCACAACACAGGGGAGCTGATTTTCATGAAAATCACCGGAATACGACTGGGTAAATTATCCATCCCTCTGAAAAAACCCTTTAAAACGGCGCTGCGGACGACCAGCACGGTGCCTGCGAACATCATCGAGATTCGGACCGACGAGGGGGTCTGCGGTTACGGCGAAGCCCCGCCCACGGCGGCGATAACGGGCGACACCGACGGGGCGATCCGGGACGCCGTCGGGACGCGCATCGCCCCGGCCCTGATCGGGCGCGACGTGTCGGAGCTGGCCGATTCTCTGGACATTGTGGAGCGGAGCCTCATCGGCAACACGTCCGGGAAGGCCGCGGCAGACATCGCGCTCCACGACCTCTGGGGGAAGCTTTACGGCCTGCCGCTTTATAAACTTTTGGGCGGAACGAAACGCGAATTCGCCACCGACTATACCATCAGCCTCAACTCCCCGGAAGAAATGGCCGGCGACGCGAGGGAGGCCGTCAGCGAGGGCTATGAAGCCCTGAAAATCAAGGTGGGCAACGATTTCCGCACGGACATGGAGCGCATGAGAACGATACGCGACGCCGTCGGCGGGGCTATCCTGCTGCGCGCGGACGCCAACCAGGGCTGGACGCCAAAGGAAGCGATTCGCGCCATAAAGTTCATGGAAGAGGAAGGCCTGGACGTCGAACTGGTGGAGCAGCCCGTCGCCTCTCATGACATCGAGGGGCTGAAAAAAGTCACGGACGCCGTCGACACGATCATTCTGGCCGACGAGGCGGTGTACTCGCCCCGGGACGCAATGAAGATTCTGTCCCTTCGCGCGGCCGACATGATCAACATCAAGCTGATGAAGAGCGGGGGAATCGGCGGCGCGCTCAAAATTTGCGCCATGGCGGAAGCCTGCGGCGTCGAATGCATGATCGGCGCGATGATGGAAAGCAAGGTCTCCGTCACGGCCGCGGCGCACCTGTCGATGGCCCGGCGCGTCATCACAAAATATGACCTCGATCCGCCCATTCTTTGCGCGTCAGATCCCGTGAAGGGAGGTGTGACCTACAAAGGGGCCCTTTTGACTCTGAGCGACGCGCCCGGCCTCGGCATCGAGTCGATCGAGGGCGTGGAGTGGGAGGAAAGCAGGTAATCGGGCCGCAGCGGAGGGGAAGCGCCCTCCCGGCCTTTACCTGAAGCAACCGTACAGTCCTGTTTGTAAATTTCCAGAAAAATTTTCACACTTTATTATTTTCAGGAGGGAATTCACGTTGATCGAAAATGGTTTTATGTATCTGGCTTCTCTGACGCTCTTTGCGGGCATCGTGTCGAGTCTCGAGTTTAAATACAGGGACAGCACGTTCTTCAGGTATATTCCCACACCCGTAATCCTTTACATCGGGTGTATGCTCTTCGCCACCTTCGACCTGTGGGCGGGCAACGATCAGATCAGGGACACGTACCGGATCGTGCGCGGCAACCTCATTCCGGCGATGATCTTCGTAATGCTCCTGCGCTGCGACATTCGAAAGATCCTTCAACTGGGGCCGAGGATGCTGCTGGGGTTTTTCAGCGCCACGTTCACCATCATGATCGGCTTTGTGGTCATGTTCTATTTTATGAAAGACGGATTTCCGCCGGAAGGATGGAAAACCTGGGGAGCGCTGGCCGGAAGCTGGATCGGCGGGACGGCCAACATGGTGGCGATACAGGGAGCGCTCGGCATCAACGATTCCGCCATGGGCTACACGCTTCTGGTCGACAACGTGAACTACTCCATCTGGGTCATCCTGTTGCTGGCGACGGTTCCCTTCGCGCATAAATTCAACAAATGGGCGCGAGCGGACACCCGCCTGATCGATGAGGTAGGCGGCAGGCTCGCCTCCGCGCAGGACAACGCGCGAACAAAAATCGAAAGCGCGGACATAGCGCTCCTGTTCGGCCTCGGATTCATGGCCTCCGCGATATCGACGTCGCTCGCGAACGTCGTGTCGCCTCAGTTGATCTCTCTTTTCGGCAAAAGCGACTTCCTTGCCGTCAGCACCCTGACGATCGTTATCGCAACGATTCTCGGCATTGCCTGCGCCATGACGCCCCTCGGCAAAACGCCGGGCACGTCGCAGGTCTCCATGCCGATGCTGTACCTCATGATCTGCCTGATCGCCTCGCGGGCCAACTTCAAAGAGCTTACGGACGCGCCTTATTACCTTCTCGCGGGATTTTTCATTCTGGCGATCCACGCGATCCTGATGGCGATCCTCGCCAGACTGTTCCACCTCGACCTCTTCACCTGCGCGACGGCCAGCCTCGCCAACATCGGCGCCGTTGCCGCAGCGCCGATCATCGCGGCGGCCTACGCGGAAACCCTCGTCCCAATAGGCGTCCTGATGGCCCTGATGGGCTATGTCTGCGGGACTTTCGGAGGGCTCGGCGTGGCGAAGATTCTCGAGATGCTGGCCGGCGGATAAGACCCCCTTTTATAAACCCCCTGACGATTCAGGGCCAGGGGGCTGCAAAAAAAGCGCCCGACATTCAGTACGGATATGCCGGGCGCCTTACACAACTTTATGACGTCAACAGATAAACCCGCATTCGTCAGCGAAATGTCATGGGTTAAGTCGACAACAGTGGACTATCGCGGGCGAGAATAAGGAATACGAGCACACGACGTTCCCCCTGTTGCCAGGCAGAGTCTTTTCCTGTAAACTGTGTCAGAAAGAAATCCATTGTGCCGGAGGGTTATTCGGGATGCCCGTGAACAGGGAATATAAGAACAGCGTCTTCACAAAGCTGTGCGAAGACAAAAAAAGACTGCTCGAGATTTATAATGCCATCTCGAACAGGAACTATCCGCTCGATACTGAAATCGAGATCGTTACGCTGGACGATGTTCTGTTTCTGGGACGGCGAAACGACGCGGCGTTTATCATCGAAGATCGGCTTGTCGTTCTGATGGAACATCAGAGCACGCTGTGCGAGAATATGCCTGTGCGGTTTCTGATTTACGTCGC
>JAISSA010000158.1 GCA_031273365.1 Synergistaceae bacterium | reverse complement strand
TAGTCCCGTAGTCCCGTAGTCCCGTAGTCCCGTAGTCCCGTAGTCCCGTAGTCCCGTAGTCCCGTAGTCCCGTAGTCCCGTAGTCCCGTAGTCCCGTAGTATTATGCCCATTTTGATGTTTTTGTCAAGGGTTTTTTTACTGCTCATTACGATCCTAACGTCCTTCCAGCATTGTATATAGATAAATGTGGAACTGATTGTAGCAAACTCATGGCAAAGGTCAAGCAATGGAAGCGCCACAAATTCGCAGGTTGGGGGCTGAGCCTTTGAACTCGATGGAGGCGAGAACACGGAGCCGCAGAAAAGAGAGTTGCTCTAACAGGGAATTCGACGTCTCCATCGGTCTTCAGCCTCCCAGATAGGTTTTGCGGATGAGGGGATTGCCCAGGAGCTCCGCGGCCGGCGCGCTTTCCGCCATTTTGCCAATCTGCATGACGTAGCCTCTGTCGCTGATTTCGAGGGCCTGGAAAGCGTTTTGTTCCACCAGAACCACGGTCACGCCCTCGTCGCGAATCTTCAGGATGGTGTCGAAGAGCGCTTCCGTCACCAGAGGCGCGAGTCCGAGAGAGGGTTCGTCAAGCAGCAGCACCGAAGGACGGCTCATCAAAGCGCGGGCGATGGCGAGCATCTGCTGTTCGCCGCCGGAAAGCGTTCCCGCGCGCTGGGACATGCGCTCCTTCAGCACGGGGTAAAGCGCGAAAACCCTTTCCATGTCCGCGGCGATTCCCTCCCTGTCGGTTCGCCGGATCGCCCCCATGATGAGGTTCTCGCGCAGGGTGAGCGTCGAAAAAAGCCTGCGGCGTTCAGGAACCAGAGAAATCCCCAGAGCGACGATCCTGTGCGGGGAGGTCGGCAGCGGCGCGCCGTCGAACAGCAGGGTGCCCCCCGCTATCGGCAGGACCCCGGCAATAGCCCACATCAGCGTGGATTTTCCGGCGCCGTTCACGCCTACGATCGAGACGATCTCGTTTTTTCCGACCGAAAGGTCGATCCCGTGCAGGGCGTGAATATTGCCGTAGTAGACATGAAGCCCCTGAATTTCCAGATAATTGTCGCTCATGAACGTTTTCCCCCTGTTCGACGACGGCCGAGATACGCCTCCACGACCCGCTCGTCCTCCCGTACCTCGCGGGGCGTCCCGGAGGCCAGCAAAGCGCCCCTGTCCATCACGACGATGTACGTGCAGATGCTCATCACAAGGCTGATATGATGCTCGATCAGAATGATCGTGACGTCAAAATTCCGGCGCACTTTTTCGATCGTGCCGGCCAGCTCCTCCGTCTCCGCGTCGTTCATGCCCGCGGCGGGTTCGTCGAGCAGCAGCAGTTTGGGCGCACAGGCCAGAGCCCGCGCAACCTCCAGTTTACGCTGCTGGCCGTAGGGGAGCGTGAACGCGTTCCTGTCCGCAACGTCCGCGATATCCAAGGCTTCCATTATAGAATACGCCTTTTCCTGCACGGCTCTTTTTTCGTTCCTGACGGACGGCCCGCAGAAAAGCGCCCTGAGAGGGCCGCAGGCAACCCGCGCCAGCAGAGGCGTCATGACGTTCTCAAGGCAGGACATGCGTTTAAAGAGGCGGATGTTTTGAAAGGTTCTGGCGACGCCGCAGCGAACGATCTCGTCGGGGCGCTTTCGCGTCAGATCGACGCCTTCGAACCGAATGCTTCCCGACGTCGGGCGATATACCGCGGTGATGAGGTTGAAAACCGTCGTCTTGCCCGCGCCGTTGGGACCGATGAGCCCCGTTATTTTTCCGCGTTCGGCGTCGAAGGACAGCGCGTCCACGGCGCGAATGCCCCCGAAAGACCGGGTGACGTCGCGAACCTCCAGCAGGGAGTCGTTCATTTGAATCTCTTCCTCGCTTTTCGAAAAATGTCGGTGAGTTCCTGATATCCCATAATACCCTGAGGCCTGTAGGTCATGATGAGCACCAGCAAAAGGCCGTAAGCGGGAAGTCGCCACATGTTGAGTCCCCTCAACGCCTCGGGCAGCAACGAGAATATGAAGGCGACGATCATGGGCCCGGAAATGCTTCCCATCCCGCCGGCGATCACGGAGGCCAGAAGCTGCGTCGATTGAGTGAGCGTGAACATCACCGGCTGGATAAACGCCAGCCGGTGAGCCAGCAGCGCCCCGGAGACCCCGCACAGAGCCGCGCTGACCACGAGCGACAGAAGCCGCGTCCTGAAAAGGTTTATTCCGGCCATCTCCGCAGCCACGGGGTCCTCGCGAACGGCCGCGAAAAGCGAGCCAAAACGCGATATCAGGAGATTGTGCGTCAGGAAAAGGCAGATGACGAGAGCGCCGATCACCCACACCGGCCCGCTCAGTTCATCGAGGGAAAGCCCGCGGGCCCCGTTGGTCCACGGCAGATTTTCGAGGGAGACCCGCAGGGCTTCCCCGAACCCGAGTATGGCGATGGCGAAATAATCGCTGCGCAGCTTCGCCCTGAGCGTCGGTATTCCTATGATGAGGCTCGACGCTCCCGCCGCGGCCATCCCAGCGGAGATCGCCCAGATAAACGGGAGGTTCCAGTGGTACGTCAGGACCCCGGAGGTATACGCGCCGATGCCCACAAAGGCCGCGTGCCCGAGGGAAAAAAGGCCGGTGAAGCCGGTGAAGATGGCGAGGCCTGCGACGGCGATCATGTTGATGCACGCCAGCAGAACGATATTGAGTATATAGTCCATTTTAGACTTTTTCCTCTGTTTCCGCCCCCATGAGGCCGTTGGGCAGGTAGATGAGAAGCGCCACCAGCACGGTAAAGCTGAAGACATCCCGCAGGACGCTGGAAACATACGTCGATATCAGCGTTTCGAGGACGCCGAGTATGAGGCCGCCGACCATCGCGCCGGGCAGGCTCCCAAGCCCGCCGATCACGGCCGCAATGTAGGCCTTGTTGGTCACCCAGCCCATGGTGGGGTAGACAAAGTACCTGATCCCCAGGAAGATGCCGGCGATGCCGGCGAAGGCTCCGGCCAGGAAAAACACGAGCGAAATGAGGCGGTCGGTGTTGACCCCCATCAGAGAGCACATCGTCATGTCGTCGACCCCGGCGCGGATTGCGATGCCCATCTTCGTCCGCGTGATGAAAAGGTGCAGGGCGACAATGGCCCCGATGGAGACGATGAAGGCGAAGAGGTCGAGCAGGCTCAGCGAACTGCCGCCGACGGTGACGATCTGGCGTCCGAAAAACGCGGGGAAAGGATAAAAGCGTGAACCTATGGTGGCGTACACCATATTTTCAAGGAACATGGAACACCCCATGGCGCTGATCATCAGGTAGAGCGACGGCGCGCGTCTGCGGCGCAGCGCCGCGTAGGCGAACTTTTCGTTGAGCACGGAAAGCACGCCCGCCCCCACGACGCTGCCCGTCACCACAAGGCCGAAGCCCAGATGCGCCTTTGTCGCGAGAGCGAGGCCGATGTAGGCGCTCAGCATAATAACCGCGCCATGGGCAAAGTTGCTGAAGGACAAAATGCTGAAAATCAGGGAGTAACCCACCGCCATCAGCGAGTAGATTCCCCCCATGGAGAGCCCCGTTACGAGAGTTTGCAAAAACACCTGTCAAATTCCTCCTCCAAATTGCTGAAACAGAGTCAATCTTTCCATACTTCTTCGTTCACGAGGTTCACGGGTTTTCTGCCCTGCAGCACCGCCAGCAGGTTCTCCGCGGACCGCGTCGCCATGCCGTTTCTCGAGGTTCCGGAGGCGCTTCCGATGTGCGGAACCGTTGTGACGTTCGGCAGGGTCAGGAGCGGCTCGTCCATGGGAACGGGCTCCTTCACGAAGACGTCGAGGCCCGCGCCGCAAATCCATTTTTCGGAACACGCGCGGAAGAGGGCTTCCTGATCCACCAGAGGGCCGCGTGCCGCGTTGATCAGGATGGCGGTTTTCTTCATCGTCCGCAGTTCCTTTTCGCCGATGAGGTTACGCGTCTGCTCGTTCAGGAGACAGTGCAGGGTAACGAAGTCGCTTTCGCGCAGCAGCTCCTCCAGCGGGAGGTATTTCGCGCCGAGGGCCTCGGCCCCGGGCTTGCGCTCCGTGTCGGAGTAGAGGACGTTCATGTCGAAGCCCCTGGCGCGTCGGGCCACCGCCTGCCCGATCTGACCGAACCCGACGATGCCGGTCGCAGCGCCGGCGACGTCCGTGCCCACCAGAAGCTCGGGGCCCCAGACCTTCCAGTCCCCGGAGCGCAGAAACGCGCTTGCCTCGACGATCCGGCGCGCCGACGCGAGGATGAGCGCGAACGTCAGATCGGCGGTCGCCTGGGTCAGGACCTCCGGGGTGTTCGTGACGCAGATGCCCCGCCGGGTCGCGGCCGCGACGTCGATGTTGTCGTACCCGACGGCGTAGTTGCTGACCACCTTCAGCTTCGGAGCGGCGTCCAGCAGCTCCCCGTCGACCCGTATGGGCAGCCCCGCCAGCAGCCCCTCAACGTCTTTCAGGTCCCTGAGCAGCTCGTCTCTCGGGGGCGCCCCTTCCTTTTCCCAAATTTTGAAGTCGACGTTGCCGCGAAGCAGTTTCAGGCCAGCTTCCTGGATCGGTAAACCCACATACGCCTTCGGCAAAGACATTGCGCACACCCCTGTTTCATCTTGAGAAATTTAGACTTCCAAATTTAGACTTCCTGATGGACCTGTTTGATTTTTTGCGTTACAGGCGAAAATAAGTATAACTGAAATTCAGCGAAAACAGATATTCGGTCGAGGCAGATAATGCATCCGGACAATGCAACCCGGGACCTGAACGTCATGGAGTGGGCGCTTTTTCCCGTTGCCCGCGATGGCCTGCCTGCTCCGTCTGTACCGTGCAGTTGACGCTCCGGAAGAAATAAGATAAACTTCCACTTGTTTCGGGATGCACGAGTTGAAGAGATATTCCCGACACGTGTTGGCAGTTTTTTACAATGAGAATCAGGCGGCCTGAAATCGATGCTGCTGTATGTTTTCTGTGCCGGGATGGCGGAATGGTAGACGCAGTGGACTCAAAATCCACCGGGAGCAATCTCATGGGAGTTCGAGTCTCCCTCCCGGCACCAGGTCAAAGAATCAGGAAGCTTCAGGAAGAATCAAAACCCTTGCTAAGGCAGGGGTTTTTTGCTTTTTTAGTGTCATGGAGTGTCAGGAAGAATCATATCTACTCAGTGCGCTACAGTATAATGAACGGTATAAAGAAAATTCATTATACGGTGGTGAAACCATGGCGCTGACTGAGTTGATGGTGAAGCAGGCAAA
>JAISSA010000290.1 GCA_031273365.1 Synergistaceae bacterium | reverse complement strand
TGCTTCCTGCTTCCTGCTTCCTGCTTCCTGCTGATTATAACTGGTTTTATTCCGGAACGCAAGGGTTAAATTCACTGTTTTAAGCCTCCCGGTCGTCAAAAAGCACGCATATTTCATCCGCTGATAGTGTAGCAGGATTGAGGGTTTTGTCAATAAAAATTTTGACGAAGAAACCATAGCGGGTAACAGTGAACTCAAAAAAAAGAAACCAGGCGTCAACGACTGTGAGAGAGCGGGCCCCGGTTCGGTCGAACTTCGGGGCCCGCTCTCTTCGTTCATCATCAGGCGCTATGATGCCTGCTTTCCTGTTTTTCTCTTCGCGCCTGACGTGAGGACGCCGTATCACAGAATTTATCCCGTCTTTTGAGAGAGAAGGGCTTTTGCCCAGACGCGCACGGTCACGTTGGGGTGGGACACAAGCGCGTTCAGGCGGCCCTGCCCCCATGGAGGGCAGAGGATGGAGCGCTGCTTCATCAGGCTGAGCAGCGGCACGAGAACGGTCTCGTCCTCGCAGGACAGGAGGCTTCGCAGCAGCATCGGGGAGATGAAAGGCCCCTGCGGCCAGTATTTGAGGATCAGAGCGATGCCGTCCGCGCTCGCGTTTCGAATGTAGCGTTCCAGAAGCTCCCGATCGGCCGGCTCGGGGCCGCGCAGGCGCAGGAGCCAGATCAGAAGGGAGTTCGACAGCATCGACGCCCTGACGGTCAGAGAGTTCGCGAGCCTGAGCAGATTTTTCGGCGTCAGCGGAAGCGCGGCCACCAGACGTGCCGTCTTTTCATCGGCGTTCCACCTGCCGAGCATGGAAATCAGGGCGTCCAGAAGCTCGCTGCGGTTGGACAGAATCCCAAGGCGGGACAGCGCCAGATGCCTTACCTCCATGCTCGCGCTCAGAAGGCGCAAAGTCAGGTCCTGCGTGTCGCAGCTCCGCATTTCCTCCTCCATGCGGCGCAAAAGCTCTTCGATGGCCCGTTCTCCACGGGCCAGAATCTGCTCCACCCGGGTTTCCCGTATCTGTCGCGTCTTTTCTTCCGTCTCCCGGTCCTCGCGCCTCGTCTTCTCCTCTTCCGCCTCGATGCGTTCCCGGCGCGTTCGTCGCCAGGCCAGCGGATTGACCCACCCGGGTGCCTTTTGTTCCGGCGGACAGGGCGCGGGCGTCGCAGTCCGCAGCAAATCCTCCGGAGGCAGGCTCCGAAGAAACGTGTAAGCCCCGGTTATCTGCTCGAATCGACGCGCTCCCTGCCGCCCCGCGACATCCGGATGGCAGGTTTTCGCAAGACGGCGAAACGCCGTCCGCACCTCCGCGGCCGTTGCGTCGGGCGGCAGCCCCAGGATTCGCAGATTATAAATAATTTCATGAGAAACCGGCATTTTTCCCTCTAAGACAAATGTCATACTTAAATCAGTGTCAGAAACCTGACAGAACTGCGGGGCTTCGCCCCTCCGGGCCTGAACGTTTACAACTCGGCTTCCAGATCGCTGACGAGCCGCTCCAGAATTTCGATCGAAGGGTCCTCGTTCCCGACATTTTCGATGTTTTCGATTCGCTGCGTCAGCAAATGAAGCCGATTTTGCTGCAGCGGAGACAGGAGCGTCTCAAAGGCGGCAAGGCGCAGCTTCAGCTCGCGCAGGCGCTGTCGTCGTCCGGAGGGGCGGGCAGCGCTCCCCCGCTCGGGCGGAAGAAGGGGCACGTCGGTCGTCGCCCGGCCGTTCCCGATGCTGAGATGCAACAGCCCCGAGATGTCGAGCGTGCAGTGGATAGCGACCTCCTCGCCCGCCGCGACGTACGGTTCGATGACGGAAAGAATTGTCCTTTTCGGCTGGATGTCGCCGACATCCTGGAAGATCGACAGAGTCGCCTTTCCCGGGCGCGAGGGCACAAAGACCGCCCGCGCCGAAAACGGAAGGGGCGTCCCCGCGGCTATCAGAACGGTCGATTCCCCGTCCCGCACAAAGCCGACGTCGCCCGACAGGACGTCCAGCAATAAACGCCCCCTTCCCGTCCGCGTGCAAAGCGCGGCCCCCACTGCGATGGAGTCCTCGGGACAGAGGCTCATACGATCCGGGGCCGTTATCTCCTGCTCCAGAATCTCGCGCAGCAGAGGGATACGGGCGGACCCGCCGGCGAGGAGCAGACGCTCCGGCTCGTAGCGGGACCAGAGCCTGTGAACGATGTGGACGACGCGCCGGATTGAAAAGCGCACCATGCGCTCCAGCTCCTCGCGCTCGACCTGAAAGGCGGAACGGTCGCGCCCCGGAAGGCGGGGAGGCGTCCAGGCATGGCTTCGGCAGGTGGAAAGGGCGATTTTGATCGTCTCGGCCTCCAGAACGAGGACACGCCACAACGGGTCCTCCGGAGGCAGAGGGTCGAGGCTCAGCCGCTCGCGAAGCCACTCCGCCAGAGCGAGGTCGAAATCGTACCCTCCGACCGACGCGCTCCCCGCGCTGTCCAGCACCTGCCAGACGCCGCCCTCGCTCTCCACGACGGAGACGTCGACGGTCCCCGCGCCAAAGTCCAGCACCAGAAAGCGCCCTTCCCGGCCGAACGCAAGCGCGGCGGCCGTGGGCTCGTTGACGATGCGCACCTCGCGGAGCCCGGCGGCGGCGGCGGCTCGGGTCAGGGCCTCCCGCTGAACGAAGGTGAAACACGCGGGAACGGCCAGCACACAGGACGAGACAAAAACGCCCATGAAGGCCTCCGCGTCCTCCCTCAGGGCGGAAATCAACGGAACCAGAAGCTCCTCCGCCGCGAGAGAGCGTCCGTCGCACTGCGCGCGAAACCCGCTGCCCACCTTCCGCTTGATGTCCCACCAGATGGAACGGCCGCCCCGAAGCGAGAGGTGCACGGCATCCTCGCCCACGACCCAGCCGTTGTCCCATGCGACGACGGACGGCGTCGAGAGGCGACCCCATCGACCGGGAACCACCACGGGACGCCCCTCCCCGTCGATGCAGGCGCAAAAAGCATTGCGCGTCCCCAGATCCACACCGATCGCGGAGACGTTTTTCACAACCGGCATACCTGAAGCTCTCCTTTTCTGCAGTCCGTCACCCGGACCTCGATCTCCCCGCCGTCGATGCCCCACACTTCGGGGTTCGGCGCAAGCGCGACAAAATGCCCCGTGTAGCCGTACAGGACCAGAAGATTTCTGCCCACAAAGCGGGACGCGTAACGCTGCAAAAGGTCCTCCCCCAGAGTTATCGCGATCTTCACCCTCTCAGAGGCGACCTGTGGGGCGACGCGGTCGGCGAAAGCGGCCGCCTCGGTCCCCCGGCGCGGCGAAAACGGGAACACGTGGGTCCGCCCCAGACCGGCCCGTTTCATCAGGTCCAGCGTGCCGCGAAACGCCCTGTCGTCCTCTCCCGGAAACGCCACCAGGACATCGCCGCTGATGTGCAGATCGTCGCCGAGCTTCGAGCGCGCCCGATCACAGACGCGGGCGTAGTCGTCGGCCGTGTGTCCGCGCCGCATCCGACGAAGGACCCCGTCGTCGCCGCTTTGCAGGGGCAGATGAAGGTGCGGACAAAAAACGGAAGACTCCGCCAGCGTATCCAGAAGATCGTCGTCCAGGGCAAAGGGCTCGAGCGAGCCCAGCCGCAGACGCCGCAGACCGGGCGTCGCGGATATTTTCCGCACCAGCTCGGCCAGCGAGGTCTGCCGGTCGCGTCCATACATTCCAAGGTGAATGCCCGTCAGCACGATCTCCCGACAGCCCGCTTCGACGACCCGCCTCGCCTCGGCCAGCGCCTCGTCCGGCGGACGGCTCGTCGAGCGCCCGCGCAGAAACGGGATGACGCAGTAGGAACAGAAATGATCGCACCCCTCCTGCACCTTCAGAAAAGCGCGGGAACGCAGGACAGGGCGGGTCAGCGACAGCGCGTCCCAGGTTCGGTCGTTCCCCGGGTCCAGCCGCGCGTCGGCCATCGACGCGGGCCTGCCGGACAGGGCCGACTCCAGCATATCGGGCAGGCCGCTCTTCAGGCGGTTGCCCACGAGGACGTCGACGCCCAGCGCTCTGGCCTCATCGGCGGCAATCTGCTGGGCCCAGCAGCCGCAGACGGCCACCGTCCCCTCGTCGCCGAAGATACGCCGCGCCCGGCGGACGGCCTGACGACATTTTCTGTCGGCCGTCGCCGTGACCGAACAGCTGACGATCACCGCGGCGCGGCATCCCTCCGGCCTGTCGGCGACAAGGGCGCCGCGCGCCTCCAGTTCTCCCGCCAGCGCCTCGCTCTCGTACAGGTTCGACCGGCACCCCAGAACATACACCCATATCTTCAGGCCGCGAAGGCCGGCAGGTTCAGCAGCCAAATCTTACCGCGCACCCCCACCAGTCGCTTTTCGTCAGCTCGGCCACCAGAGAGAGCCCCGCCTCCGAGACCGCGGACAGGAACGTCGCGCGTTCGCGCACCGTCATCCCCGAAAAAACGGCGACTCCCTTCGGGTCGAGAACGCGCCCGACGTCGGGAAGGAGCTTCAGGTTCGGCTCCAGCACCATGTTGGCCGTCAGGACGTTCGCCTGGACGTCGACGCCCTTCAGAAGATCGCTGACCGCCAGATTGCAGGCGCCGGGAGGCAGGTCGTTCAGCTCCATGTTGCGCAGCGCCTCGGCGACCGTCGTGGGATCGAGGTCGCGCGCGACGGCGTGCAGAGCGCCCAGCTTCAGCGCCGCGATGAAGAGTATCCCGGAGCCCGCGCCGACGTCGACGAACGTGTCGCCCAGGCTGACGAAACGCTCGACGAACGAGAGCGCGATCTGCGTGCTCTCGTGGTATCCCGTGCCGAAAGCCGATCCGGGACAGATATAAAGGGGAATTCTGCCCGCAGGCGCCCTGTCCCTGTGCCAGGGCGCCATGACGATCAGCTCCGCGCCGACCGGCAGGGGCGGGAAAGCGTCGAGATGCAGCGTGTGCCAGGGGCGGTTTTCGACCTTCGTGTACGAACGAACCCGCAGGCCGGGAAAGCCCCTTTTCATGTCCTCCAGTATCGAAAGCCAGTGTTCGATGGGCTCCGAGCTGCGATAAGCGGCCCGAAGCACCGGAATTTCCCCCTCAATAATTTTTTCAGCATTTTCGTAATTTTCCTCGATAAAAAGTTCCGAACCGATACAGCCCGAAAGATCCGCCACGGACATAAGCGTCTCCTCGGCGACGGCAACATCGACGCCGGCGTCGGTCTCCAGCTCGATACTCCACCAGAAATCGCCGTCTGTTACGCCGTCCAAAGTAATTCACCTCCAAAAATCCCGTATAATAATTCCCCGGGGAATCCGAACGTCTTCGACTCCGGAACTCCCGACGGAACATGCTGCAAAACGCCATTGATATACTATACTCTAAATAAATTTAACATAAGAGGTGTTTACGATGGATTCGCATCTTTTGCATGTTCCGGAACGGGACCTGATCGAGATACGTCGCGACCTGCACAGGCATCCCGAAAGCGCGTGGACGGAGTTCCGCACCTCGTCCATCGTGGCGGACCGTCTGGCGCGACTGGGGTATGATCTGACGGTCGGGCTGGATACGATAGAGCCGTCCGCGGTCATGGGCCGACCGACCGAAGCGGAGATCGACGCCCACATCGAGCGGGCGAAGGCTCAGGGGGGCAACGCGGCCTGGATCGACAAAATGAGAGGGTACCCCGGCGTCGTCGCGACGCTCAGGGGAGGTCCCGGTCCCGTCGTTTCCCTGCGTTTCGACATGGACTGCGTCGACGTCGACGAGACGAAGGACCCCGAACATCGTCCCAACAGGGAGGGTTTTGCGAGCGTCAATCCATCGCTGGCGCACGCCTGCGGGCACGACGCCCACACCGCGATCGGCCTTGGGGTGGCCGGGCTCCTGATGAAAAACAGGGACTCCCTGAGCGGGGAAATTCGGCTGATTTTCCAGCCCGGCGAGGAGGGTTGCCGCGGAGCTTACGCCATGACGCAGAAGGGCGTCGTCGACGGTTCGGATTACTTTCTGGCCATGCACATCGGGGGCGGGGCGCCGTCCGGCGTTTTCGGCCTGAACTCCCTCGGGTATCTGTGCACCACCAAGTTTGACGCGGAGATCACCGGCAGGCCCGCCCACGCCGCCGGGGCTCCGCATGAGGGGCACAACGCGCTTCTGGCCGCGGCCGCGGCGGCTCTGGCGCTCTACGGCATCGCTCCGCACCGGGAGGGGTCGATGCGCGTCAACGTCGGGGTCCTGAACGCGGGAACGGGGCGCAACGTCATTGCGGGCTCGGCCCTCATGAAGGCCGAAACCCGCGGAGAAACGCAGGCAATTTCCGACTACGTCTACAAACGTGCGCAGGAAATCCTGCAGGGCGCGGCCGCGATGTACGAGACCGAGGTTCGGGTGACGAAGACCGGCGAGGGAACGACCGCCTCGGGCGACGCGGCGCTTGTGGCGAGGATCGGCGCGGTGATCGAAAAGCTGGGCTGTTTCAGGGAAATCCGGGAGACCGTCCAGGGCGGCGGCAGCGAGGACGCGACCTGGATGATGCGCCGCGTGCAGGAAAACGGGGGACAGGCGACCTACATGGCCCTGGGTTCCGACATCACCGCGCCGCACCACAACGGGTGTTTCGACGTCGACGAGGGCAGCATTGCCCATGGCGTCAGGGCGCTCGTCGCCATCGTGGAGGACCTCGCGGGACAAAACCCATAAATGGGGTTCTCAGGGGCCTGTGGCCCCTGAGCGGGGAACGGGGCAGAGCCCCGTAATAATTCGTGAGGAGGCATCACCTTTATGAAAAAGAATCTGGGACCGAAGCTGGAGCTTTATCCGACGCCGGTGGTCGTCGCGGGGACCTTCGACGGGGAGGGAAAGCCCAACCTGGCCACGCTGGCCTGGACGGGAGTCTGCTGTTCCGAACCGCCCATGATCCAGATTGCGGTTCGCAGGAGCCGTTACACGCATGGGGCCATCGTAGAACGAAAGGTATTCAGCCTGAACATTCCATCGAAAAAATACCTCGTGGAGACCGACTACTGCGGGATCGTATCGGGCAGGGACGTCGACAAATTCGAGACCGCCGGCCTGACGTTCGTCCGGGGCGAGGTGGTGGACGTCCCTCTGGTGCAGGAGTTCCCCGTGTCCATGGAGTGCCGCCTGTTCCGCACGGTGGAGCTGGGAAGCCACGACATGTTCGTGGGGGAGATCGTGGCCGCGTGGGTGGAAAGCGACGTTCTCCACGAAGGCAGGCCGGACGTGAAGAAAATCGATCCGCCGGTGTTCTCGCCGGACGGGGCGTACTTCGGCATCGGCGAGCTCCTGGGCCCCAGTTTCAGCGTGGGGAAAAAACTGATTAAAAATAGATGACATACGGGCAACAGGGAGGCAATTTTATGACGAAAACAGTATTGGCATTCATTAAATTCATGACGGCGGTTCTGCTGACGGTGACGATCGGCGTCGCGGGGCCGTGCGCCGCGTCCGTTCTCCAGGCGTCGCTGTCGGACCTGGAGCAAATTTGCGTCTCCGGCACGACCGAGGAGCTGAAGCTCGCCCTCCGGGGCACGCCGGCGGACGTTCTTTTCCCCAGCGGCAACCGGCCGCTGCACGTGGTCGCTGAGCACGCGTCCGATCCCGCGATGGTGGAGCTTCTCGTGAAAAAAGGGGCCTCGCTCACTGAGGAAGGGCTTGAAAAGCTCACTCCCCTGATGCTTGCGGCCGCCTACAATACTCACCCCCGTGTGATCGAGGCTTTTTTGGACGCGGGAGCTCCGATAAATTCGGCCGACAGCCAGGGGCGCACGCCCCTCTGCCTGGCCGCCGCCTCGAACGAGTCCCCGGAGATCGTGGCCGTCCTGCTGAGAAACGGCGCTCTTCCCAACGTCCGTGACAAAAACAGCCGGAGCCCGCTGTGGATCGCGGCCTCGCGCGCCAGCGAGCAGGTGGTTCAATTGCTTCTGGATGCCGGAGCGAGGGCGGACGAGCCGAACGACGACGGGCTCACCCCGTTGCTTGTGGCGGTGGGAAGGCCGAAGGCCGGGGTGCTTCGCCTTCTCGTCGAGGCCGGAGCGAACGTCAATGTACGCGGGAAAAACCGCCACACCCCTCTGATGGAGGCGATCTCCGTCGGCGCGGATGCCGGGGCGGTCGGCGTCCTCATCGACGGGAACGCCGACGTCAACGCCGAAGACGATCAGAACAGGAGCGCCATCCTGCTGGCCGCCTCGCGCGAGGGGACGTCGCCGGACGTCCTGAAGGCGCTGACGGACGCGGGCGCCAACCCCAACGCGCTGGATTCTTCCCTGACGACGCCCCTGATCGAGGCATGCAGGCTGAAGAACGTCGAAGCGGCTCGATACCTTCTGAGCGCCGGCGCGCGCGTCGACCTGCGGGACCGCAATTCGTGGACGCCGTTGATTCACGCCGCCTCCCGCGGAGCGCCGAGGGATATGTACGAACTTTTGATAAAGGCCGGGGCCGACATCAACGAAACCACACGCCGGGGCCTTACCCCGCTGATGGTCGCCGTCGACTCCCGTTCCGGTCCGGAGACCCTCCGGCACATCCTCGAACTGGGCGGAGATCCCAACCGGAGCGCGCTGGATTCCGTCACCGCCCTGATGGGTGCGGTGAGCACCGCCGACGTCGAGGCGATGGACGTCCTGCTGCAGGGCAACGCCGATCCCAACCTCGCCACGTGGGACGGCCTGACGCCCCTGATGCTGGCCGCTCAGAGGGTGGAGGACCCCGAAATTTTCGGGCGTCTGGTCCGGCACGGCGCGGTCGTCGACCAGGCGAACATCGAGGGAATGACGGCTCTGATGGTGGCGGCCTCCGCGGGCAACGTCGAGGGACTTGAAAACCTCGTGGCCCTGAGCGCCGACCTCGAGGCGAGGGACCTCGACGGCGTCACGCCTCTCGCTCAGTCCATCTTCTCGCGCGAGGAGAACTTCGACGTGCTCGACCTTCTTCTCGAAGCCGGGGCCGACGTCAACGCCCCCGACTTCAACGGGACGTCGCCTCTGATGCAGGCCGCGATTCGAGGCAGAGCGGAGACGGCAAAACGCCTTCTCGACGCCGGAGCGGACATGAACGCCACGGACATGGTCGGGTGGACGGCCCTGCACTTCGCCGCGCGAAGCTCGAACGGATGGGAGGTCATTCGCCTGCTGCTCGATCGGGGAAACCCCGTCGACGTGCCCGACGGCGGCGGAACGACGCCTCTGATGGTCGCGGCGGCCTACGACAACGCGGACGCGGTCGAGACGCTTCTGGAGGCGGGCGCAAGCTACACCCGCGCGGATAACACGGGAAGAAACGCCTATGAATACACGCTTCTCAAAAATTCCGCCGAGAGCCGGCGAATCATCGAGGAGATAAAGGAAGAGAGGAAGTAGCCGTCATTATTCGTACCTCAGAGCCTCGATGGGGTCCAGGTTCGAGGCTTTCCACGCGGGCCAGAAGCCGAAAAAGACGCCGACTATGGCTGAAAAGCCCACGGCGATCAGGATGGCCGCGGCGGATATGACGGTCGGCCAATCGAAAATTTCCGTGATGACGCGGGACGCGCCCACTCCGCCGACGATGCCGATGCCGCCCCCGAGGACCGAAAGGGTGACGGCTTCGGCGAGAAACTGGATGCGTACGTCGAGAGGGCGCGCTCCGACCGCCATGCGTATGCCGATCTCCCGCGTCCTCTCGCTGACCGAGACCAGCATGATGTTCATGATCCCGATCCCTCCGACGAGCAGAGAAATGGACGCCACAGCGCCCAGGAGCAGCGCCATGACGCGCGTCGAGGCGGCCACGTTCTCCAGTATCTGCGTCATGTCCCGGATCACGAAATCGTCCTCCGCGCCCTCGGTCAGGCGGTGGCGCTGGCGGAGGATGGCCCGGACCTCGTCCTGCATGGCCCGAAGCGATTCCCTGTTCACCGCCTGAACGGTGATGCGCCGCACCGAACCGGGGATCGCGCTTCGAAAAAGGCGACGCTGCGCCGTCGTGATCGGAACGATGACGAAGTCGTCCTGATCCCCGCCCCAGGGGTTGGGCCCCTTGGCCGCCAGAACGCCCACCACCCGGAACGGAACTCTTCGGATGCGAATGACCTTTCCCACCGGGTCCTCGTCGTCAAAGAGATTTTTTGCGACGGTGGCCCCCAAAAGGCAGATCTTGGCCGCGCTGCGGACGTCGGAATCCGCAAAGGGCTGTCCGGCGTCGACCCGCCACTCGCGCACGTCCAGTATGCCGGGCGTGCCGCCCAGCGTCGTGGTGTTCCAGTTGCTGTTGCCGTAAATCAGCTGGGTTCCTCCGTAAATCTCCGGAACGACCTCCGCGATGAAGATGCCCTCGTTTCTCAGAATATCCGCGTCCGCAAGGGTCAGCGACGCGGCGCTGCCCGCGGCCTGACGGCTGCCGGCGGTCCGGGCCGCGCCCGGAAAGACGATCACGAGGTTGGAGCCCACGCCGGAGATGAAGCGATCCATCTCCATCGCGGCGCCGCTGCCGACGGCCACCATCGTGATCACAGCCCCCACTCCGATGATGATGCCGAGCATCGTCAGCGCGGAGCGCGTTTTATTCGCAAACAGAGACCGCAGGGCACTCCTGAGCATCTCAAACATGACGCCGCCTCATTTCCTCGTTTTATTTTATCCGCAAACCAATGTTACCATTAAGAGAAAGATTAACGTATCCGTTCAAGCCCTGTGCGCCCAACTCCGCCCCAGCAGGCACTCAGGGAAATATCGGGGGTTTCAGGGGGGCCAGCGAAGCCCAGGGCTGAGCGGGCTCCGCCCCCCTGAGTTTGAATGTTTACAAATTAACGGGGTCAGAGGACTGCGGCCCCTGACCCCGTTAATTTTTCTCTTAACCTGTTGACATTGCAAGGTGTAATGCAGGGTGGAGAACGCCGGTTTTTCGGTTTTTATTTCGGAGTTTCTCCGGCGATGACGGAGATGACGACCAGATCTTCCGATCCGGTGTTGCTCAGGCCGTGAGACTGTCCTTTACGGGCGATGGTGATGTCGCCGGCTTTCACGGGGTAATCCCTGCCGTCGTCGTTTTTGAAGATGCCCGTACCCGAGATGACAATGTAGACGTCCTCGTTGACCTCGTGTTTGTGGAAGCCGATGGAATCCCCCGGCTTCAGCGTGAGCCAGCCAATTTCCCTGACGGGATTCTCCATGGGAGGCAGGTCGCGCGTGAAGGCGTATCTGCCATACAGCACACCGACCCCGCCGCCCGCCTTTTCCTTGTCCAGAACGATGAGATTCTCTTCTTTGAAAATGTCGGCCGAGGCGGCGGGAATCATCACCGTCCACCCCAGGCTTATGGCGAGAAGCAACAACACTGCGCTTTTCCACATAACAAAACCTCCCCTGTTTAAAATAATGATAACGATGGTTCAATGATAATGGAAGTGCACGAATCGCACAAGATGGCCGGTCAGAGATAATTCTGTACACTGCCGTCAACTTAAGGACAAAACAGGGGACAGGGAAAAACGGACGACTCGGGGATTCGCTTATGCAGGGGCAGGGAATTTCAAATAGAAATACTTTATCTTCAAAAATACAACTGTGAAGTTCTGGGCTTTTTTTGACCTTACCGCCCCTGCTTTCTACGAATCTTTGCGACAACAGGGGCAACGAGTCCCAGAATGCCCGACATGCCCAGGTTGCCCGTGTCGCAACCACCGCCGCCGCTGCTGTCGCCGTCTCCACGATCAGCCGTTCTATCCGGGTCATTTTTTGAAAAAAGAACATCCGCTTCGACGCCTCCTGCGGCGGGATTCAAGTCTGCCCAGTCGCCATCTTTAACCTGAATGGAAGTTTCACCCGAAGCCCTGTCTATGGGATAATAATTCCCGTCGTCTTTCGACTTCAGCCACACTTTGTCATGCGCTGCCACGTCTTTGTAATCGACGTTAAGCACGTCGCCGGCGTTCGCAACGTCCGCCGCGAGGCAAAAACCACCGACGAAGGAACTGTCGGAAGGCAGGGCAGCGTTTACCGTATTTCCTCCATGATGGGGCGATAAGCGGTGATTCGATCCGTCGCACCAAATATTGCCGTCCTGGCCGTAGTTATTTTGGTCGTAGTTCTGAAAGCCCCTGCCAATAGGGCAGCCATGTACGCCCTCGTATCCGGGCTCGCGGTGATGGCCCTCTCCGCCATGATGTTTATGCAGCTCCATTGCGGAATCCGAAGCCAGGACCGCCGAATACGCGGCTAAAACCAACAACACTGCCAACGCGATTTTGCTCACTTTGCTCTTCACTTTGTCATCCCTCCACAGATATGGATAATTGCCTTACTGCGCGTTATATTACAAAAGATGAAAACCTCCGACATTCGGGAAAGTACGAATAGCTTTTGAAAAATATTGAGGTAATATCGCTGCGTTATGTTACAAACTTTATATTACAAACTGCCGCATTCGAGCGCAGGGGAGGGGAAAATATGGCCGTCACGCTTATTCTGGCGGATGATCATCCCATGACACGCGCAGGGCTCGTCTATTGGTTCGCGCGAGGGACGGATTTTCGGCTTTTGGCGGAAGCCTCCGATGGAGAGGAAGCCTGGCGGGCGATCGAGACGCACGAACCTGACGTGGCGCTCATCGATATCGAAATGCCTAAGGAAAATGGCATTCTCGTCACTCAAAAAATCAAGCGAGCGCGGCTGCGCACAGCCGTCCTGATGCTGACCTCGTACAGGGCGCAGCAGTACGTCCTGGCCTCCCTGCGGGCGGGGGCCTCCGGGTTCATCTTAAAGACGACGTCTCTGGAGGAACTGGAAAAAGCGATCATGGCCGCCAGCAAAGGCTGTTTTTATCTCGATCCGAAAATTTCCCGGCCATCCGCGTCCTCCGTGAAAGAAAATCTCCTCTCTCACCGTGAGAAGGAAATTTTAGCCCTTACAGCGCAGGGTTTTTCCGGCAAAGACCTTGCGGAGATGCTGGACATCAGCGAGCGCACTGTGGAGGCCCACTTGGGGGCGGTCTACAATAAATTCGGGGCCAAAAACAAAACGGAAGCCGTGCTCATGGCCCTGAAAAACGGGATTATTCTCCTGGAAGAACTGACGCTGAGAGAAGGTAAAGAATGATGACAGAACGGGCTCCCGGAGAATTTTTCAGGAGACGAATTTTGCTGCTGATGGTCTCGGCCGTCATCTTCCTCGTCCTGCTTGCCTTTTTCGTGGCGGGATATGCCTTTTTCGCCCAGGAGCGACTGGTCGAGTCCATTCTGCTCTCCTACGTCCAGGACATGGTGCGTTCCCTTTCCTACGAGCTCGCCTTTGAAAAGGGACATCACCGGGAGTCCTATGAAGAACACCATTTTTTAGCTGCCGGGCCTTCGCTGCGCGGAGGTCTCGTCCTTGTCCTGTCCGAGGACGGAGCGATACGGGGCGCCTCGCCGGGAGCGATGGAACTGAGCGATCTGCCCCTGAAGGAGATCGTCGATAACGGAGACAATTACCTGCGGATAACACATAAGGGAGAAGAATATATCGCCGTGTGGCATACGGTGGAAAACACTTTGGATAAAGTTCTTTTCCTCATATCCAGACAGGACCTGCTCACCTCCGCTGAGAATCCTTACAGGCTGCTCGCGGGAATCCTGCTGGTTTTGGCCGCTGGGACTCTGGGGCTTGCCTGGGGGTTGTGGAGGTATCTTGTCTCCCCGCTCAGGAAAATGGCCGCTGACGTCGGAGCGCTCCTCTGGGGGCAGGAAGCCTTCGCTCCCGGTGAAGCTCCCTGCGTGTGGGAAGTCGGTCTTTTGAGGAACGTCCTGCGGCGGCAGGCTGAAACGGCGCTCAAGAATGAAAAATTGAAGGAAAGCCACATGCGGGACATAATCTCGGTGCAGGAGGAAGAAAGAAGCCGCTTTTCGCGCGAACTGCACGACGGCCCGTTGCAGTATGTCGCCGCCGCGATCCGCAGGCTTCAAATCATCGGCGCTCTGCTTCGGGAAATGTCCGCGGGACGCTGCGGCGATATTGGAAGCGTTGCGGAAAATCTGAGCGAGGCGGAAAAGGCCGCCCAGTTTTCGGCCGATGAAATCCGCAACCTGTGCGACGAAATGTCCCCGTCGTGGCTGGAACTCGGTTTTTCGAGCGCCCTTGCGGAATTGACGGAAAGGGCTTCGCGGCACAATAAAATCCCCGTCAATTTGATCACAGACAGGGAAGCGCGGCAGGTGGAACTCACGCGCGAGAAAAGCCTTGCGCTTCTCCGTCTTTTTCAGGAAGCCTGTTCCAACGCCATACGTCACGGAGAACCCGATAAAATCGACGTGGAGTTTTCGTTGAGCAGCGACGTCGTGACCTTCTCGGTCAGGGATAACGGGAAAGGTTTTGACGTCGAAAGTATCGCGTCCGGGAATTTGCGGGCCAGGGGGCATCGCGGGATCGCCGGCATGAGGGAAAGAATCCACCTCACAGGCGGGAAATTGAATATAATATCCGCCCCCGGGGAGGGTTGCGCCGTCATCGTTACGCTCTCCCGCCCTCCCCTGAACCCTCCAATATCGCCCTGAATGGCTGCCGGGACGAAGCTTGAACGCTTACTGTGCGCTCTTATCCTTTGCCCCGCTCCAGGAGCAGGGACGCCACCAGCTTCACGGCGCCCACCGCGTCGGGCGAGTAGCCGTCCGCGCCGATGCGGCGGCTGTAGTCGTCGCTGACGGACGCGCCGCCGACGATCACCCGCGTTTCGGGAAGATTTTTGTGAATTGCCGCGACGTCCTCCTCCATGCGGAACATCGTGCCGGTCATCAGAGCCGACAACCCCACAATCTCCGCTCCGTGCTCCCGCGCGGCCCTTTCGATATCCGCGCAGGGAACGTTTTTCCCCAGATCGACGACCCTGTAACCGTGGCTTCTCAGCATCGTGGCGACCACGTTCTTTCCCAGGTCGTGCAGGTCGCCCTCCACCGTCGCCAGGACGATCGTGCCCTTGTCTGTGGCCTCGCCGGAGGCCGCGATACGCGCCAGTTCCGCGTCGCAGACCGTCTGCGCCGCCGTCGCGGAGGACAGCAGCTGCGGCAGGAAATAACGTCCGTCGTCGTACCGTCTGCCGACCTCCGTCAGCGCGGGAACGATGCCCCGGTTGATGATGACTGTGGGAGCGACGCCCGCCTCATCCATCGCCCTGCCCAACATTGCGGAGCGGTCGGGGTCACCCTGCACGATCGCGAGCTGCAAAGCCGACCACTCGTCCGCCTCCGCCGCGTCTTTCTCCTCCGCCTCCGCGGGCCGCTTCGGTTCGGGCGCTTTCGTCTGTGCGGTCGAAAACGTGTCGGCCATCGACAGAAACCGTTGCGCGTCCCTGTCGTGCCCGCACAGAAGGTCGCCGGCGACCGCCGTCTCGACGAGCCCGCGGTCCAGCGGGTTCGCGATAACGACGTCCAGCCCCGCGGCCATCGCCATCGCCAGCCATGTCCTGTTGATGAGGCTTCGCGCGGGCATGCCGTGCGAGACGTTGCTCAGCCCAAGCATCGTGCAGCAGCCCAGCTCCCTGATGCGGCGCAGGGTCAGGAGCCCCACGGCCGGCGCGGAGGTGTCGGCCCCCACCGTCATGCAAAGCGCGTCCACGATCAGCAGAGAACGCGGGTACCCCAGACGGTCGGCGACGGCGACGACCTGTTCGACCAGGGCCATACGCCCTTCGACGCTCTCGGGAATGCCCTTTTCGTCGAGCGGCAGGACGGCGGGAACGGCCCCGTAACGCCGGGCCAGCTGCAGCCCCTTCTCGATCCCCTTCGCCGTGAAGGAATTGATCAGCGGGATGCCCGTGCAGGCGCGCAGGCCCGCCTCGAGCACCTCGTAACGGTCGCTGTCGATGGAGAGCGGCAGGTCGGTCGAGCTCTCGACGACGGCGACGGCCTTTTTCATCGCCTCGACCTGGTCGATTCCCGGCAGGCCGACGTTGATATCCAGAAGATGAGCGCCCGCCCTGTCCTGCGCCCGCGCAAGGTCGCGCACCGCTCCCCATGAGGCGGACGCGATATGCCGCCCGACGGCGGGGCGCGAGGCGTTGATTCCTTCCCCCACCAGCGTCAGAGGACGTCCCCTCCCTCCCGTCGTCATACGGCTGCGGCCGGCGAAGGGCAGAAGGTCGGGGCGCGTTCGAGGGAGGACGGGGATATCGGCCAGACGCTCGCGCAGCGCGGCGATATGCGCGGGAGTCGTCCGACAGCACCCCCCCACGACCGTGGCTCCGGCTTTCACGAGCTGAACGGCGGCCCCGGCATAGTCGTCAGGCCCCCACTGCTGGGGATCGTCGGGCAGGCCCGCGTTGGCGTAGACGAAAACCGGCAGGCCGGAGTGCTCGTGCAGCACGGAGACGGTTTCGACGTAGGCGGCGGGCCCCACGCCGCAGTTGGCCCCCACGGCCATCGCCCCGACCAGTCGCGCCCAGTGCGCGGCGACCTCGGGAGACGTTCCCGTCACGGTGCGCCCCTGCTGCTCGAAAGTGAAGCTGACCACGAAGGGAAACGTTTCGTCCAGCTCCTTCAGCACCGCGACCGCCGCCTTCACCTCGCGCAGGTCCAGCGCCGTCTCGATCAGGATAAAATCCGCGCCGCCGTCGATAAGGCCCCTGAACTGCGGGCGAAACGCCTCCATCGCCCCCTCGAAGGAAAGCCTGCCGAAGGGCTCCAGAAGCTCTCCGAGAGGTCCGGCGCACCCGGCGACAAGGGCCCCGTCCCCCGCCGCCTCGCGAGCGATGCGCGCGGCCGCCGCGCAGAGTTCCGCGGACCTGCCGCCAAGGTCGCGCTCCGCGAGCTTCAGAGCGCTGCCTCCGAACGAGTTCGTCTCCACGATGCAGGCGCCCGCGTCAATATAGGCCCGGTGGATGGAGCGCACCACGTCCGGCCGCACAAGGTTCATCTCCTCCGGCAGAAGCGGCGGCTCCCAGCCGTTTGCCGCCAGCATCGTCCCCATGCCCCCGTCGAGCAGCAGCGGTCCCCCGCCCTTTTTAAGGCACTCCAGGAGCGCCGCCCGGTCCAAAGCGCTTTTTGTATTTTTTGCATTTTTTATATTTTTTACAATATCCGTCATCGCTTCACCCCTCCCCCCAAATACCTTACAATCGCCATCAATAATAACAGAATATACCGGAGGCCGACACCCCGGGGCCCTGAGTTTGAACGTTTACATATTGGGAAGCTATCCAATGTGTTCCAGATGCCGTTTCAGTTTTTCGACGTCCCGAATGCAGTAATAACCGTTTATCTGCTCGATCAGGGCGGAATCTTTCAGGCTTTTCATGATGCGCACCGCGGTCGCCCGATTTATGCCAAGGAGATTTGAAATCATCTGCTGGCTTATCTTTTCTTTGACGAGAACTTTCCCGTCGTAGGGCGTTCCGAAGCGATCCGCGAAAATGAGCAGCAAATTGCAGATTCTCCAGGCGGCGCTGTAACAACAGCCCTGCCTGAGCTGATCCATAGCCGCGAAAAACTTGTTGGACAGGGTCTCTATGATGTCGCAGGTGAGCTGCGGGTCGTCAGCCATCGCTGCAAGCAGTGAAGTGCGATCGATGCAGTACAGTTCGGAAGGCTTTGCCGCTTTGAAGTACACCGCAACGGGTATGCCCGTGAGCAGGTGGGCCTCGAGAAACAGCGACTGTTCTTCCATAAAGTTGTAGACTCGTTCTTCACCGCCTGGCGCGTACTCGAAGGCGATCACCCGGCCCTTTTTTACGACGTAACAATACGCTGTAACCGTTCCAGGGGCGGCGATAATGTCTTCTTTTGGAAACGCCTCGATAAAACCCAATTTCTCGAACCTCTCCGTCCCTCGCGGAAGATACAATAAACGAGTAGGGTAGCTCGTATAGGAATTTTTTAGAGAGAGACAATTTTGTTTCATTTTCGGCAACTCCATTCATTAATTATGCCATCACTATCATGTCCACCATTATCATATCCGCATACCCGTTCCACGTCGCCCGTTGTTGTCGACTCAAACAAATCGAGAATAACATATGTCACATTATTACGCATGTGACATATGTTACACCGCAAAAAAACTGTCCGTCAGGGCATCATGTCAAAATCGGGAAAGGTCGACATTACCGGGGGTTTCAGGGGGGCGGGGCAACACGTTCCCCTGAAACCCTGAGCTTGAACGCTTACAAATCAAAAATGTTGCATTTGTTACATGTATGGCTCATACAACTATACTCCTGCAATTTTTCTTTATATATTACTTTAGTGCAATGACGGGTGTCCGTCGAAAAGCGCCGGGGACGATGACGCTCGGGAAAGGAGTGAAGACGGATGCGGCTTCCGTGCGGTCCGTAACGCAGTACGAGGTTTCGCAGTACGGTACGTTTACAAAATTTTGGACAGAAGAGGTGTTTATTCATGGAAGGGGTTTTATGGATTTTCAAAAGTTTGTTGAAACTAACAATTATGGCCTTCTGCGCCCTGACGCTGACCCTTGGCCTGTCGTTGCCCGCTTCGGCTCTGAACGGCAGCGGCACTGAGGCCAGTCCCTACCTTGTGGGGAGCGGAGAGGAACTGGACGAGGCGCTTATCGCCGTCGCGGAAGATTTCCGCCAGAACGACGAGGGGCAAAACGTTTCAGACATGCACCATATCAGCCTGACCGCCGATATCGACGCGATCACCTCGGCCACATACGGGGCAGAGGACGACGATCACCCCGTGCGGGTGACCATCGAGGGCAACGGTTACGCAATCAGCGGCACGCTTCCTGATTCAACGCCAACCCACACGGGGGGAGCCCGGTACACGGGCCTGAGGTTCGCGAACCGCACGCCGTTCACCGAGGCCGGAAGGGGCAATCACATCGTACTGAAAAACCTGACGGTGCGGGGGCTCTATAACGCTGAAACTCACGGCGGCGGCGCTCTCGCCATATTCGGCGGAAAGCTCGAGGTCGAGGGCTGCGTATTTGAAGGCAACGCCGCGTTCGGCACGACGAGGGGCGGCGGCGCGATCCTCCTGCAGCACCGCGCCAGTCTTCTCTCCGTCAAAAACAGCACGTTCGTGGGCAACACCTCGATCGCCCCCGGCGGCGCGATCGACACGAGCGGCGACCAGGACAACGCGGAGATAACAGGCGAAAACGCAGTCATAGAAAACAGCACCTTCTATGGAAATAAATCGACGAGAGAGGATCTCACTACCGGCGGCGGTGGAGCGATATCCTACAGCCGGGCTCTGGGCAGAATGACAAATTGCACCATCGTCGGCAACGACACGGGCAACGGCAAAGGCGGAGGCGTGTACGCCAGATGGAACATCAGCGGCAACCCAAGCGGGCTGGGCACGAAAAGCGACATTAAGCTCTTCAACAGCATCGTGGCCGGAAACGGCAGCTACAGTTACACCGACGTGGACCTCTCCAACGACAACCCGGCCAGCTGCGACGTCACCGGCGCCTGGAACCTCATAGGTACCCAGGGAGCCGCTGTTAAGTACAATGCGTTCAGCAACACGCCGATCGACGTGGACGTTTCGACCTTCCTCGCACCGGGCGCGCCGGCGGTCAACGCACAGGGGACGCCCACGATCCTGCTGCTGGGAACTCCCACCTCTCCGGCGCTGAATAAGGTGGCAGACGCGCCGGAAAAAGACCAGCGCGGGCTCTCAAGAGCGGGTTTGGCCGATATCGGTGCGTTTGAGCTGCAGGTCAGCGGCGCCGGCTCCGCAGCCAACCCCTTTTCGGTGAAAAATGGAGTGGAGCTGGATGACGCGCTCAATGCCGTCGGGGAAGATTTCCACAAAAACGCCGAGGCCCAGAACGTTTCGGATATGCGCTATATCAGCCTGACCGCCGATATCGACGCGATCACCTCGGCCACATACGGGGCAGAGGACGACGATCACCCCGTGCGGGTGACCATCGAGGGCAATGGTTACGCAATCAGCGGCACGCTTCCCGATTCAGCGCCGACCCACACGGGAGGAGCCCGGTACACGGGCCTGAGGTTCGCGAACCGCACGCCGTTCACCGAGGCCGGAAGGGGCAATCACATCGTACTGAAAAACCTGACGGTGCGGGGGCTCTATAATGCTGAAACCCACGGCGGCGG
>JAISSA010000181.1 GCA_031273365.1 Synergistaceae bacterium | reverse complement strand
CAGAACCATCGATACGCAACGTTTCATCAGACACTTCCCCTTATCAATTTGCCCGTTCATGTTCAGGGGAACAGAGCCTCTCCCCCGAACGTGAACGCTTACCCTGGACGAATACCCGCATCCATCTTATAACAGGTTGCAGAAACGTGCAAAGGAAAGAGAGCGGGAATGGATGAAGGCAAACGTCCAAACTCGCGGGGAGCCGGGCAAAATTGGACGCATGGAGCTTAAAGGGTTGCGAGCTCCAGTCGCGCGCCGGTGGAGGCGTCGAAGAAGTGCAGTCTGGAGTGGTTTATGCAGAGCGTCAGGGGTTTTCCCACCTCCGCGGGGACGCTGGAGCGCAGCTTGGCGATCGTGTTGCGGCCCATGCAGGTGAAATGAACGTAGCTTTCGTCTCCCAGAAATTCGACGACCTCCGGGATCGCCTCGACGCGCAGGCTGCGCTCGTCGGATGCGGCGGTCTCAAAGTCCTCGGGCCGCAGGCCCGTCAATACCGTCTCGACGCCCTCCGCCGCGCCCTGCTCCACGTCGATCCTGTTCCCCGGAAACTGCAGGAATCTCCTGCCCCCGGCGTCTTTCTCAAGCGGGAGCGGAAAGAAATTTATGGCCGGGGAGCCTATGAAGCCGGCAACGAACGCCCTTTCAGGTTTTCGGTATATCTGAAGGGGATGCCCCGCCTGCTGCAGAAGACCGTCCTTCATGACGAACATGGTCGTCGCCATCGTCATCGCCTCGACCTGGTCGTGCGTGACGTAGATCACGGTGGCGCCGAGACGCTTATGCAGCTTGCTTATCTCCGCCCTCATCGCCACCCTGAGCTGGGCGTCGAGGTTGGAGAGGGGCTCGTCGAACAGAAAGACCTCGGGCTTGCGGACTATGGCGCGCCCGACGGCCACGCGCTGCCTCTGTCCGCCGGAGAGCTGTCTCGGCTTCCGTCCCAGCAGTTCCTCGATGCCGAGTATCGACGCGGCCTCGTTCACCCTCTCCCGAATTTCGCCCGGCGGCGTCTTCCGCAGCTTCAGGCCAAACGCCATGTTTTCATAGACCGTCATGTGCGGGTAGAGGGCGTAACTCTGAAAGACCATCGCGATGTTGCGGTCCTTCGGATAGACCCTGTTGACCATCCTGTCCCCGATCCATATCTCGCCGCTCGAAACGCTTTCGAGACCGGCTATGGCCCTCAGCGTCGTCGTCTTGCCGCACCCGGACGGCCCGACCAGGACGGCGAACTCCCGGTCCGGGATTTCGATGTTCAGGTCCCGTACGGCGTGAAAGTCGCCGTAAAATTTGTTGAAATCACGCAGGACAACGCGAGCCATCCGTCAACCCCCCTGATTTTTTACAAAACCCTATTTTGCGAACCCCTCGGTGACGCCGCGGACGATGTATTTTCGGAGCAGGATGTAAAGCGCCATGGGAATGATGGAAAAAACGAAGGACGAGCCCATCACCTGCTGCCAGTCCGTGAGAAACTGCCCCATAAACGACGCGATGCCGACGGTTCCGACCCATTTCGACTGGTCGGACACGAAGGTGTAAGCGTACATATACTCGTTCCAGGCGTCGAAGAACGTGAGGATCGAGACCGTGACGAGCGCCGGATACGTCAGCGGAAGGCTGATCCTGTAGAACAGCATCGTGCGGGTCGCGCCGTCCACGATCGCCGCCTCCTCGATCTCGCGCGGGATGTTCTCGAAAAAACCCGTCAGGATCCACGTCCCGATGGGCAGGCTCAGGATGGTGTTGGCCAGGATCAGCGACAGCAGCCTGTTGTTCAGCCCGGCCCCGACGAAGATCTCGAACAGCGGCACGACCATGATCGACGGGGGGATCATCTGAGTTATGAGAATCAGGAAGAGCAGCAGGGCGTTGACCCGCAGTTTGTAGCGCGCTATCGAATAGGCCGCCGGCACGGACACGACGAGGCTCAGAAATACGGTCCCCAGCGCCGTGACGATGGAGTTGAACGTCCACTTCAGCACGCCCGTTTTCGTGACGACCTCCAGAAGTTTATTCCAGCTGAAGCTCCTGAAAAACATGGACGGCGGGTAGCTCATCACCTGCTCCGCCGGCTGGAAGACCGTCAGCAGCATCCAGTAAACCGGGAACAGTATCACGAGCCCCAGCAGGACAAACCACGTCGCCAGCGCAGCCTTTCTCGCGGCAAACATCAGGGCTCGCCCCTTTTTCCGGGCATCGACATGTACAGGGCCGCGACGACGCCGACCATGACGAGCAATATCGCGGCGATGGCCGAAGCGTAAGGACGATTGAAGAACATGAACGCCTCCTTGAAAATCAGTATGGCCATCGTCTCGGTGGCGTGCATCGGCCCTCCCTGCGTCAGGAGCCACGACATCGTGAAGCGTTTGAAGCTCCACACGACCGTCAGCAGCAGGAGAAACCGAATGATGTTCCTGATGCCCGGGTACGTCACGTAGATAAACTGCTGAAGAGGCGTCGCCCCCTCCAGCTCCGCCGCCTCGTAGAGGCTGCGGGGGACCGTCCTGAACGCGGCCAGGATAATGAGGGTGTGCATGGGAAAGAGCCTCCATATTTCCACCATGATGACGGAGAGGAGAGCATAATGCCTGTCGGTCAGCCACTGAACGCCGCCCGAACCAAGGAACGACAGAAGGTAGTTGACGACCCCCACCTTCGGGTTCAGCATCCAGAGCCACACGAGAGCCCCCACCACGTCGGGAATGGCGTAAGGCAGAGTCAGCAGGGAACTGAAAATCCCCACGCCCGGCATCTTCGACTCCTCGCCGACGTCGATCACCATCGCCGTGACGAACCCTGTGGTCATGATCCCGACGGTGTAGACGACGACGTACAAAAACGTTACGTAAAGAGAGTTCCGAAAATTGCCGTCGCTCCACAGGCGCTCGTAATTTTTCAGGGAGAGCTCCCCGCCCGCGATAAAACTGCCGTACACGCCGTAGACGACCGGATAGACGAAAAGGACAATAAGCGTCAGAACTATCGGAACGTCCAGCATATAGGGGACCAGCGTCCGCTCCGAAAGCCAGTCGCCCTCCGCCGGCGACCCCGCCTTTCGCGCCACCGGGAGCACCTCCTCTTTTTTAATTCTTTCGTTACTTCCTGCCGAATCGGGCCTCGAGTTCCTTTTGCAGGTTGTCCATCGCGTTCTGCGCGGACTGCTGACCGCTCATGGCAGACGCTATGGAGTCGGCGATCATTCTGTTGATCTCGTTCGTGTCGGCTTCGTGCCCCGTCACCGGGCGAACGAGGCCGAACGGAGAGGCGTCCTCGTAAATTTTGAACCACGGATACGTCTCCGTTACGGCCTTATAGGTATAGGCGAGGCCGGGAATGCTGCCGGTGACGGCCCACTCGTCGGCGATCTCCGGGCGCAGCATGAACTCCACGAACTTCGCGGCGAGCTCTTTTTTCTTCGAATTGGCCCCCACCGCGAACCAGTTGGTCTCGAATGGAGTTGCGGGGTTGGGGAACGGGAGCTTCGCCACCCCGAGGTTCTCGTACAGCTCCGCGTTGTTCAGCTTCACGATGGCGGGCCAGTAACTCCCGTCCATCACCATGCCGGCGTCGCCCGCCAGAAACTGCTGGCGCTGCACGCCGAACTGAATTCCCGAGGGCGTCGATTTCAGCTCGTATATCCTGCGCTGAAAATCGACGCCTGCCACAAATTCCGGCTTGTTGACGGTGAAGTTCCCGGCGTCGTCCACGATCTTCCCGCCGAAGCCGTGGATGACAATCATCCCGCCCTGCATGATGTAAGAGGCGTTCGAAAGGTCCGTCGGGTGGATCAGGCCCGGCTTGCCGGTCTTCTCGAAGATTTTGTCAGAGGCCGCGATGAACTCGTCCGGCGTCGTGGGAACCTCGACCCCCGCCTCCGCAAACAGCTTTTTGTTGTAGCTGAGCCCCGCGTACGGGAATCCCTCGTAGATGACGCCATACGTCTTATCCCTTCGGACCGCCGACTGCTGCTGCACGGGGAAGGAGTCCTTATACCTGCCGAGATCGATCAGGGAATCCAACTCGGCCAGGTAACCCCGCTCGATCCAGGGAATGAGCGCCAGATCCTGGACGAAGAGGACGTCAGGCCCTCCTCTGGCCTCGAACTGAGTCGCCAGGGCGTCGTTGTAGGATGAATAGGGAACTGACACCTTTTCCACTTTGACGCCCGGGTTCTCCTTCTCGAAGAGCGCGACGAACTTGTCAATGAACTCCGCGCGCCCGGTCTCCTGGAACTGCCAGTTGGCATAGGTCAGAGTCTCTCCGGCAAACGCGCTCCCACAGGCCAGCAGCAACATCGTGGTCAGACACAAAACTGCAACTCTGCGCATATCAAAACCTCCTTAGGAATATAGTATTAAAAACGCCCGGATCAAGGCCAGGGGCCCTGCCCGTGCAATAACTTTCAGAACCTGCCCCGCTGCGACATCCATGCAGAACGCTCCGAACCACGGCGAACTCCTGTCCAAACAATTCATTCGAGATTCTTCATTTTAGCATAATAAATTACAGCGAATCCGAAGGGATTTAAAATTTTACAGATAAGGCCCCGGAGAGGATGAAAAAAGGCGGCTCCCGAAGGAACCGCCCCGTGTGCTGTTGCTTTACGTCCTGTTGCCGTTACTCGAAATCAACCCTTTTTGCGAAGGAACAGGGGCGCCGCGAGAAGCAGGGCCAGCCCGGCGAACCCGGTGCTGCATCCGCCACCGCTTTTACTGCCGCCGACTGTGACCGCAGGGCTGAACTTCGTCGTGTAACCCGAACCGGAGACTTGTACCGTGTACGAGCCGTTCTTTACGCCGCTAAAGGTGACGGTCGCCGTGCCGCCGCGTGTGGTCGCCTTTTTGGGCGCGATGCCGGACACCGCCGTGTCGTCTTTATTGAAAAGGGTGAAGGTCAGCTCCGTTTCCGTGGCGGGCGCAGGCAGGATCTCGGCGGTAACCGTGATGTCGGAACTCTTCACCGACACCCTGGGCGTCTGCAGCGTGGGCGTCGAGGGGGGAGGCGTGGGATCCGTGGGCGACACCGTCTCCTTCACGTGAACGAGGATCGAGTAGGTGTTCTCGTCGAGAATCGCCGTGATCTTGTCCCCGTCGAACGTCTCGTCGGTGATGTAGCTCAGGCGGACCTTCGCGTAGTCCTCGTCGTCGGTGGAGCTGCTTTCGCGCGTGAAGTGCAGGTGGTTCCAGTTAACCGCGTTAACGGAGCCTATAACCTTGAACCAGGAGTCTTTCTGCAGCGTCGAGCTCGGGAGCTGGCGAAGGTCGAGCTGGATGTCCAGACGCCCCTCTCTGGCAACTTCTCCGGTTCCCAGACCTGTATAGTCGATGCGGTCAGCCTTGAAAATGGGGTCAGCCTTACGAGCTTCGGCCTCGGTCTTGATATCCCCGGGCTTAACGATTACGCGGATGCGGGAGTCGTCGACGACAACGACGTCCAGTTTCTTCGTAAAGTCACGCGCGTTCTCGCCCAGAGAGAACACCGCGCCCTGCTCGATTCCCACGATGCCGAATCCACTGGTCTGCGGCTTCTCCACATGCAGAATTCCCTGGTGAATCTCGATGCCCAGCGGCATGGCCGCCGTCGATCCGGGGAAGTCAAAGCCGGCGAGGGAAACTGTGCCCAGCCAGTTACGATTGATCCCGAGAGGATGGTTGATCCGAACCGCGTTGGTCAGCAGAGCCTTGCCTTCATAGGGATACGCATTGCCCCCTGCATTCGTCGAACCAGCCTCGTTGCGCAGCTCTACGTTGCCGTTGAAGGTGAGAACCCTGTCGCGGTCTGCGGCCAAATTGGCAAATTTCTCGGTACTAACTGTACGAACAACAACATCCTGCGTCACCGAAAAGGTTTCCGATGCGTGAAGAGTGGCAGCCTTTTCCGTCGCCAGAAAACCGCGGAAATTGGCAGTACCCGCCGCGAGCCCTGTATCATTGTGTACGTATGATCCGCTGTTCAGACCGAGGCGGATTACACCGGGGCCCAGACGGTCTGAACCGGGGATGGAAAGAGTGCCGTCTTTGATCGTCGTGTCGCCCGCCGTTATCGCATTGGCACCCGTCAGAGCCAGCGTGTAGGGGAATCCGGAATGCTTATCGACGGGATTGTCGAGAACCAGGTTCAGCCTGCCTTTGACCACGCCGGAGAAAAGAGAATTATGCCCCGTCTCGCTCTTTGTCAACTGCACCGTGATCTGGGGAATCTGCTCCGCGTTGGCCTTCGTCCAGGGCTTGACCTCGAAGGTCCCCGCACCGTTGAAATTGCCGAAGAACTGGTCGCGGTTGACGATGAGCTGAGCGCCCGATGCGATGTCGAGCGTGTTGGTATCTTTAGCATCCGGACCATAGTTTATTTTTGCAGACTCTGCCTCCACGGGCTTTTCTGGCCACGTCAAACCCAGCTCGCCCACGTAGCGTTCGCTGCCCTCGCCCTGCACCTCCAGAGTTCCCGCCGTGACGCTGGTTCCGCCCGTATGCTGAGCACCTTCCGCCTTGACCACCATCGTGCCGGGGCCTGCCTTGACGATCTGGATGCGGGTACCCAGAGTGGGAGTGGCAGGTGTGGGCTCTTGCAAATTAGCAGTATCCTCGCTAATTACGCTGTACATCTTGAAAGTAAGAGGCGTGCCGTTTGTCGCCGCCGCCACATTGAAGGTGACCGGCGCCCTGGTATTGACTGCGCCCTTGTCATTTCTGTGCAGCGTCAGGATCTGCTTGCCAAGCAAAGACTTATTATCGGGGAGTCTCAACCCCAGGTCGACGTCGGTGTTGATAAAGCCGATCGTGGTTCCCTGAGCCAGAGCGATTCGCCCTGCTCCCAAAGCGTTGGAATGGGCGACGTTCAAAGTCCCGGAGCGAAGGAAGGTGCCCTCCTCGTAGGCATTCCAGGTCGTACCAGCCGTGGGGTTATTGTCGGCCGCCGCGTAGACGTTGGTCGTCCCCCCGTTAAGGCGCAGAACTCCTGACTTGATGCTTTTGGCAGCGCCCGGTGCCCCGCCCGGCGCCACGCCGGGCCGGATCGTCAGGACCTGACCGGTCCCCATGACGATTGCCTCCTGGTTACTGTCCACACTGGTAAGGCCATTACTACCCGTCAACGTCGGTAAAATGACGTCTCCCTGTAAGATAACCGTGTTCCCCGAAAAACTGTATCCAGCCCTGGGATCGGTTGGAGCAGCTCCCGCTCCCGTAAAATCGCTCTCCTGAGTCACGGCCGCGTCAGTGATCACACCTCCGCTAACCGTCGCCCACGCCATGCCTGCGGCCATTGTCAGTACCGCCAGCAGGGCGAAAAGCTTTAAAAATTTCTTACTCAATCCAATTCCTCCTTCCAAAATCGAATCTGTCCGAACGACAAAACCCCCGGACACATTCTTTATGAGAACTTCGTGCGCATGTCCGTCCCAAAACCGGACCTTTCAAAACCAAAACCTTCTGCCTTCTCTGTCCTTCCAAATCCCTCCCCACAGGAGATTTCCCTGCCCTGCCGGGCTATTCAAACCGCACCCCTTAAAAACCGCGCGGTCGCTGCCTGTCGTTGCGCTGCTTCCGTGGCATAGCGTTTAATGTATTTCGAAACCCTTTTTATGATGCTCAACTAAACCGTCACAGAATTCCGTGTCCCCGCCATAACATAAAACGAAAGTCGTTTCATTATCCCTCCCCGTATCTTTCCCCGCAGGAGATTTCCCTGCCCTTCCGGGCTATCCAAACCGCGCCCGTTAAAACCGCGCGGTCGCTGCCTGTCGTCGCGCTGCTTCCGTGGCATAGCACTTAATGTATTTCGAAACCCTTTTTGTAATGCTCGACTAAACCACCACAGAATTCAGTGTCTCTGCCATAAAACGAAAGCCGTTTCATTTTACCCTCATTCGAATTTTTTGCAACGGATTTCAACAAATTCTCGATTTCCACGAATCCTCCCGCCTTCTCTTCAAATCTGACGAACCCGCCTGACGAACCCGAAATTCCATGTAGTTGTATGTGAGTTGAAGCATAAGGAGGAAGAAGCTGTCAGGATTTCTTTCATTAATTATTACAAACTCAAAATCACAGACTCAAAATCGCAAACTCAAAAAAAATCACAACCCCAAAAAGAACACACCCTGCCCAACCGTACGTGTCCAACCGCGATCTGGCGTTTATGAGGCAGTTTAAACACGTTCCCATTTTCTGTCAATCCGGATTTCTGTCCGGATTTTTATCCGGATTCCTGCCGTGGCCTTCAGGCTTCGGCGGGTCGTCCCGCGCGGCGTGCGGGTATTGATTCCAATTTCATTTTATGACAAACTCCCGTTGTGAGAAATTCCATAAAAACCGGACACAGACAAAAGGAGCTGCATGTGAAGATGAATGAAGACCATAAAAAATCCGTAAATGAGGCCGTGAAAAAGCGCCACGCGGAGGCGGTCGCCCTGAGCGACGACATGGCCGCGCATCCGGAGCTGCCGCACAGGGAGTTCGAGTCCAGCAAAAAAATCGTCGCGCTGCTGAAAAATGCGGGTTTTGAGGTCGAATACCCGTACCTCGGCTACGACACGGCCTTCAGTGCGGTTCTGAACAACGGAGAGGGCCCGGACGCGGCCATACTGGTCGAGTACGACGCGCTTCCCGACATCGGGCACGGGTGCGGGCACAACCTGCACGGCGCGCTGTCGGTTCTGGCCGGGCTGGCCCTGACGGAGCTCCGGGCTCTGTGGTCGGGCAGGGTCCACCTGATCGGCACGCCCGCCGAGGAGGCGGACGGGGCGAAGATCGGCATGGCGGACAGGGGCGTTTTCGACGACATGGCGGTCGCAATGATGATGCACAGCGTGGGCGGCGGCGTCTGCCAGCCGAACATGGACGCCCTGAGCCTGAGGTGCCGGGTGATGGAGTTTCGCGGACAGCCCGCCCACTCGGTCGCGGCCCCCTGGGAGGGCCGGTCGGCGCTGGCGGCGGCGCGAAAATTTCTGGACCTGATCGACGCGCGCCGCGAGTGCTTCACCCCGGACATCCACGTCAACGGCGTCATCCTGGACGGAGGCAGGTCGCCGAACATCATCCCGGCGCGTGCGGAGATCCTCCTCGAGTTTCGGACGGACTCGATGGCGAAGCTCGAGCGCGTGGACGAGATGGTGTCGAAGTGCGCACGCGCCGCCGCCATGGCGCTCGACTGCGAGGTGACGTGGAAGCCGGGCTACCCCGACTTCGCCGACATGGTCCGCGTCCCCGTCCTTGAAGAGGAGGTTGCGCGCATTCTGGGCGACCTCGGCGAAAAGGTCTCCGGGGTCACGCCCCCCATCGGCTCGACGGACGTCGGCAACGTCAGCTACCGCTGTCCCGCGATCCAGCCCCTGATGTCCATCACGGACGAACCTCTGGCGCTGCATACCACGGGGTTCGCCGGGGCCACGCTGAAGCCGGAGGCGCACAACGCCATGGCGCGCGGCGCAGAGGCCCTCGTCCTGCTGACGCTGAAGATTCTGCGCGACGAAAGCTTCAGGCGCGAGGTGCGGGACGAATTCCTGAGACGCCGGGACCTGAAAAAAGGGTAAGTGGCGCAGTGGACGGGCGAGGCCGGTTCTTCATCTGTCTTAATGAAACATTTTTTAATCCTGCAAGCTGTTTTTTCTGCAGGTTCAATATATAATACCTTATCATACTGCATAGGGGGTAGTCCTGTTGGCAAACGACGTAAAGGAAAGCGCATCACAGGGGAAGGACTCGAAGAAGAAGGGCTTCAGGCTTCCGCATATTTTCGTTCTGCTGGTCGGCATCATCCTGATCTGCGCGCTCGCCTCCTGGGTGCTGCCCGCGGGCGAGTTCGAGCGCGTCCAGAACGCCGACAGGCGCACCGTAGTCGTCCAGGGCACCTATCACAGGGTGGATTCGTCGCCTGTGGGTCTGTTCGCCGCGGTGAAGGCCATTTACGGCGGGATGGTCGACGCCGCCTCGGTGGTGTTTTTCGTCTTCATCGCCTACGCGTCGATCAGCATTCTGATATCCACCGGGGCCTTCAACGGGCTCGTCGCCGGCCTGCTCAGGACGTTCGGGGGCCGGGCGCGGACCATCGTCATTCCGATTTTTATCCTGATTATGGGAGTCGCCGCGTCCACCATCGGCATGTTCGAGGAGGCGCTGCCCTTCATTCCGATTTTCGTCGGCATCTCGATCGCCATGGGTTACGACGCCATCGTGGGGATCGCGATCATTGCAGTTGGAGTCGGCCTCGGCTACAGCGGCGCCGCCATGAACCCCTTCACCGTCGGCATCGCGCAGAGCATCGCGGAGCTGCCCGCGATGTCCGGCGCGGGGTATCGCGTGGCGTGTCACGTGGCGATGATGGTGGTCGCCTCTCTGTATACGATGCGCTACGCCCTTAAAATACAGGCGGATCCGACGAAGAGTCTCGTGTACGGAGAGGACTTCAGCAAGCTGGCGATGGACGAAAAGACCCTCGCGGAACACCCCTTCGGGATACGGGAAAAGCTGGTGCTGTTTACGTTCGCGGTCGCGATCGTCGCGATCGTGTACGGCTCCAAGGTGCATCACTGGTATTTCGAGGAGATATGCGGCGTGTTCCTCCTTATCGCCGTCGTGTCCGCCGCGATCATGGGCTGGAGTCCCAACACCCTCGCCGAGAAGATGGTCTCGGGCCTGAGCGAGATCACGATGGCCTGCATGATGATCGGGCTGGCGAGGGGCATTCTGGTGGTCCTGCGCCAAGGGCGTATCATCGACACCGTGGTCTACGGCATGTCGATCCCTCTCGAGGGCCTCCCGACGTGGCTCGCCGGCGAGGCGATGCTCGTCATGCAGACGCTGCTCAACTTCCTGATCCCCTCCGGCTCCGGACAGGCCTCGACGAGTATGCCGATCATGGCGCCTCTGGCCGACATCCTCGGAGTATCGCGGCAGGTGGCGGTTCTGGCGTTTCAGTTCGGCGACGGAATTTCCAACATCCTCTGGCCCACGGCCTTCGCCCCGGTCGTCGCGGGGTTGGGCGGCGTCAGGCTGGGGACCTGGTGGAGGTGGTTCGTTCCGCTTTTCATGTGGATACTGGCGACGCAGATGGTCCTGATCGCAGTCGCGACAGCGATCGGATGGTGACAGGCGCAAAAAAATTAACGGGGTCAGGGGACTGAGTCCCCTGTGGGGTGCGGGGCAAAGCCCCGCGGTATTATTGTTGGTATTGTTCTTAAAGTGAGGACCGGGACCTGAATGGATATTTTATTGACCCATTCAGGCCCCGGGTATCCGACCCGCATCGTGTCAGGTTCATGACCGATCCGGCGTCATCGTCCCGCCTTTCCGCTCACGATCAGCGTGATGCCCTTCGTGGCGACGACGACGGCGTGTTCTCCCTTCCGCAGAGATCCCGCGCCCGCTCTCGCCCGCCAGACCTCGCCGTGGCACCGGACCATGCCCTCGGGGTTCAGGTCCTCGGTGATCTCGACGTCGAGGCCGATAAGGCCCTGCTGTCCCGTGATGACCTTCGAGCGCAGGCTTTTGGCGATGATCACCGCAAAGAGGGCGAAACACAGGCCCAGCGTGAGCGTCATGCCCGTCATGACGCCCATGGAGACGTTGAGCAGCTCTCCTCCGGGCGCGCGGAACAGAAAAACCCCTCCGGCGATCATGACGGCGATGCCCAGCAGGCTCAGGAGCCCCATGCCGCCGATCAGCAGGTCGACGCCCATCACAATGACGCCCGCGCCGACAAGGGCGATTCCCGCCCAGTTGAAGGGCAGCATTTTGAGTCCGATGCCGCCCAGAAGCAGCATGATCGCCCCCGTTACCCCAAGGACGAACCCGCCGGGCGTGATGATCTCGTAAAAGAGGGCGAGCATCCCGCCCATCAGCAGAAGGTAGGCGATATCGGGGCTCGAAAGGAACTGGATCAGCTTCTCCCGCCCCGTCATTTCGACGGCGTCGATGAGCTCGGCCGAGGCCTCGATTTTCATCGGGCGTCCATCCACGATCACGGTCCGGCCAATGGACGCGAGAAGCAGCGAGCCCAGATCGTTCGCCACGATGTCGACGACGCCCTCCTGCAGCGCCTCGCTGGCGGTCAGGGAGAGGCTTTCCATGATCATCTGCTGGGCGACCTCCTCGTTGCGGCCGCGCAACTGGGTCAGCGAACGCATCTGCGCCAGCAGGTCGTTGGTGACCTTCGTTTTCATGTCTCCGTCCGGGACGTCGCCGCCCGACGCCACGACGGGGTGGGCCGCGCCGATGTTCGTCCCCGGGGACATCGCCGCGATGTGCGCGGCCTGCATCATGAAGGCCCCCGCCGAAGCGGCGCGTCCGCCCGGCGGAACCCACATCGCGACGGGCACTTTCGAGGACAGAATCGCCTGAGTGATGCCGCGCGTCGCCTCGACCAGCCCGCCCGGCGTATCCAGCCTGAAGACGATCAAACCCGCCTTCCCGTCCTCCGCATGGGCAATGGTCTCCGCGACGAACTGTTCCATCTGCACGCCGACGGTTCCGGACAGGGGCGCCACGACGACCTGCCCCGCCGCCTGCGCCCTGCCGGAGCAGGCCATGAGGAGCGCCAGCGCAAAAACGATTCCGTTCAGATACCCGCATTTCATAAACTTCATAAACTTTAATTTCATAAACTACAGACCTCCCTTTTTCAGGGCTTCGCCCAAATTGTCCACCCGTTCGATTTCGAGGGCGCCGAATGAGACGTGAGCGTTGGAGATGTCGCGCTCTCCGGCGCTGACGATCGCGCGCTTCAGTCCCAGCCGGGACGCCTCCTTCAGTCGCGCCGCAGTGCGCGCCACGGG
>JAISSA010000179.1 GCA_031273365.1 Synergistaceae bacterium | reverse complement strand
CCCACCTGCCGGCAGGCCGGGATCGTCGGGGCGGTGGCAGGCGTGATCGGAAGCCTGCAGGCGCTGGAGGCCATAAAATACATCGTCGGCGCAGGGCAGTTGCTGACGGGCCTGCTTCTGACCTGCGACGTCCTGACGATGGAGTTCCGCAGGCTCAGAGTCTCACGGAGGGACGACTGCGCCGTCTGCGGCAGGAACCCCTCGATCATGAAACCCTTCGATTGCGAGGCGACTGTGTGCGAGGTCCCGTTATGAACGCTTCGCCGGGCCGCCACGCAGAAAAGGTCGCTGTAAACAGCGACCTTTGTTCAGGAAGGGGAGAAATGAAGAAAAGATTATGGTGATATTATGGTGATATAAACGACAGCGAACACATACTACCATCGAGACTCATTAACAGGTAGCGATTTTGACGTAAGCAAAATAACTAAATTAAGTGGCGCCGTCGAGGGGACGACGAAAAAGGGCGGACGCTATGGACATTCCGATTTTCCTGCTTTAGAATCAGTGCCGGCAACTTGAGCCCAAACCGCGGGGCTTCACCCATGTCCCGCGGACAAGACGGGAGGTCTCACGCTGAACACGTCGCACGGACTTTTAAATGTCATCAGCCACACGGATCTGGACGGCGTGACGGCCGCAGCTCTGGCGTGGCACGCGAACGCCGCGTCCGGGGCTCCGATAAAGCTGTCCCTGACCGGATACGGTGAGGTCGACAACCTCATTCTGGAGGCGCTGCGAAAGCAGGAACGCCTGATTGTGCTCGACCTTTCTCCTCAGTTTCAGGCGACGGTCGACGAAATCGACAGAACCTTTCCCGAAGAGGGAACCCCCTTTCTGTTCGACCACCACCAGAGCATGTACGAGAAATTTTCGAATCGCCGCTGGCTTGTGGCCGACATGAACTGCTGCGGCGCCGCCGTTTACTGGAACTGGCTGACGGCCGGGAACGCGGCCCCCGACGTCCTGCGGCGGATACAGCCGCTGCGGGACATGGTATGGCTGGCCAACGACAGAGACCTGTGGATAAACGAAAACCCGAACGGAAGACTGTGGCAGGCGATGGTGACCCTTTGCGGGGAGTGGGGGGCGCTGACGCGTCTGATCACGAACCCCGACGCTTCGTTCACGGAGGCCGAGCGGGAGGCGGTGGTTCGGTTCGTCGCGGACCAGGAGGCGCGTTTCGCGCGTGCGCGCGAACATATCGTCCGCAGGCAGATCGGCGACGGAACGGTGGGGGAAATAGCCTTTCTCGGAGACGGGCACCTCGACTTCGGGGACACGTCCGATTTCTGCGGCGCGCTTCTCGACAGGCCGGACGCGAAGGAGAAAGCCCCGGCACTGGTGGCCCTCGCTTATCGCAGGCCCGGCGGGAACTGGGCGGTGTCGCTCAGAAGCCGCAACGGGCTGGCCGGCAGAGCGGTGGCGCTGCTCAAGGACGGCCGCAAAGTGAGGGGCGGCGGCCACGGCGACGCAGCCGCGCTGTACTTCCCCACACAGTACCGCGAGGCCGACATCAGGGAGAGCATCCTTGCGGCTTTGGCCACGCACGGCGAGAATTCCTCGGCAACAGGGGTGACGCTGGGCGACCTGCTGAAAGGCGTCCTCTGAACGCTTACAAATTAAAAAGGCCCCCCTGAGTTTGAATGTATGAAATTTTGAATACAATATGGTTACTATAAAATCTGGAGGACGCGAAATGAGTGAACAGAGTTCGGCAGGCGTCAACGCAGGCGATTCGGCGAGGATAACGAGGGAATATTTCGACTCGCTGCTCGTGGAACTGCGAACGATCGATTCCGTGAAGGCATCGACCGAAATGGAGTTGTGGGGCGAAACTTTTGCCACGCCTGTGATGGTGGCCGCTCTCTCCGGTCTGAATAAAACCCGTCCGGGCGGGATGGTGGACACCGCCAGAGGAGCGGCCGCCGCCGGCGCCGTTATGTGGACGGGCATCGGCAGCGAAGCGGAGCTGGAAGCCCTGATCGCCACGGGCGCGAAAACCGTTAAAATTATCAAACCTTACGCGGACAGGGATTTGATTTTCAGAAAGCTGGAACACGCGGAAAAAAGCGGAGTCATCGCGGTCGGCATGGATACCGACTATGTGTTCGGCGGCAAAAATAAAAGGGGCTTTGCCATGGAATACCCCGTCAGCCCCAAAACGCTGGACGACATCAGAAGTTTCGTCAGAGCCACGAAGTTGCCCTTCATCCTCAAAGGGATCCTCAGCGAGCAGGACGCGCGGAAAGCGCTGGAGGTCGGCGCGGGCGGCATTGTCGTTTCGCATCACGGCGGGGTGCTGGACTACGCGGTGCCGCCGCTCAAAATCCTTCCGCGCATCGTGAAGGTCATCGACAAAAAAATCCCCGTCTTCGTCGACTGCGGCATCACGAGAGGCATGGACGCGTTCAAGGCTCTGGCGCTGGGCGCGACCGCGGTCTCCGTCGGCAGGGCCGTCATAGCGGGGTTGTCGAGCGGCGGCGCGGACGGCGTGCAGGAAGTTCTGGAGGACATCACCGGGGAGCTGCAGTGGGCGATGAGCCTGACCGGCTCCTGCGACACGACTCACATCGACCCTGAAGTCATATGGCGCCGCTGAGGAGACGGTAACGGCTTCATAAAACATGGGGCGCTGCCCCCCGGCAAAAACCCCGCAGGGGACGTAGTCCCCTGACCCCGTTAATTTTCTTTACTTACATTTAATAAGCGATTTTTTAAATGTGCTAAGATATTCACGCCTTAAATCAGACATTCACACTTTAAAGGGTGGCGTTTTATGCGCGTAAAATACGAAGAAATGAAGGCTCTTTTCAGGGATGTTCTGACGCGACGCAGTTTTTCGCCTGAAAAGGCGGAGAAGGTCGCCGGGATGTTTGCGGACAACAGTTGCGACGGCGTGTATTCACACGGACTGAATCGTTTCCCGAGGTTTGTCTCCTACGTGGAGGAGGGGTACGTCGACCCCGGGGCCGAGCCGACCCGTGAGGAGTCCTTTGGCGCGTTCGAGCGATGGAACGGCAACAGGGGCGTCGGCTGTACGAACGCCGCAGCCGCCATGGCGGGGGCGATGGAGCTGGCCCGAAGGCACGGGATCGGCTGCGTTGCGCTGGGGAACACAAACCACTGGATGCGGGGAGGCAGCTACGGACTGCAGGCGGCCCGCGCGGGGTTCGCGGGGATATGCTGGACCAACGCCAACCCGGCCATGCCCTCGTGGGGCGCAAAAACGCCGAACGTCGGCAACAACCCGCTGGTCATGGCGTTTCCCTTCAAAGACACGTGCATGGTGATCGACGGCGCTCTGGCGCAGTACTCTTACGGCGCGCTGGACAGCTACCGAATGGCGGGCTCGCAGCTCCCCTTCCCCGGAGGCTACGACAGGGACGGCAATCTCACCGCCGATCCCGCCGCGATCCTCGAGACGGGCCGCGTTTTGCCCATAGGGCTCTGGAAGGGCTCCGGCTATGCCCTGCTGCTGGACGCCATGGGAGCCGCTCTCGCAAAGGGGAACACCGCCCCGGAGGTGGGGCGCGCGGGCAGGGAAGTGGGGGTCACGCAGGTCTTCATCGCCTTTGACGTCGCGAAAACCTCGGGCGCGGAGTACGTCGCCGCGATGGCCGAGCGCCTGATCGCGGACTTCAGGGCCGCGGAGCCCGTCGAAAGCGGCGTTCCCTTTTACTACCCCGGCGAAAAGGCCGCGGCGACGCGAAAGGAAAACATGGCGGCGGGCATCCCCGTCAACGAGGCAATCTGGAACGACGTTCAGAAATTGTAAGATTCAGGACCGCAAAGGCCTGAAAATATAAGGAGGTCTGTCGTCATGAAGAAGTTGGCAGCGTTGTTTCCTGTGGTTTTCCTTGCGGTGCTCCTGACGGTGTGTTTTTCCGCGCCGACTCAGGCGGCGACGAAGTTGATCGTGGCCCATAACCAGACGTCGCAGGGCAATCCGTACCAGTTCGGAATGCTCAGGTTCAAAGAGGTCCTCGAAAGGGTCTCGGGAGGAGAGTTCTCGGTCGACGTTCATGCCGGGACCATCGGAACGAACGAGGACGAGCTCGTCGAGAAGGTGCAGCTCGGTGCGGCCGACATTGTGGTCGCCTCCCCGGGATTTATGACGCGCGTGGGGATTCCCGAGGTCGACGTCTTCTCGCTGCTTTACCTCTTCAATGGATTTGCACACTGGGAGAAGGCCGTCGACGGAGAGGCGGGCGCGACTCTGGCCGGGATCATCAACAAAAAATCCAACAACACCTTTCGAATCGCGGCGTTCTGGTCCGCGGGCGTCCGCAACTACTACGGCAAAAAGCCTGTCGAAAAAATCTCGGACCTGAGCGGGATGAAGATTCGCACCCAAATGTCCGGCGTCGTCGCCGACTTCTGGAAAAAAACGGGAGCCATCCCGACGCAGGTCGCGTGGGGCGAGCTCTATCAGGCGCTCCAGCAGGGCATCGTTGACGCCGCGGAGAACGACTACACCAACTTCAGCCTCCTCGACCACCACAAGACGGCCAACGGCAGGTTTATCACCGAGACCGAACACGACTACACGACCCGGCTGCTCCTCATGAACGGCAAGAAATGGGATTCCTACACCGACGGGCAGAGGGCGTGGATCACCGAAGCCATCAAAGAGGCCACGGCCGAGGAGCGCCGCGTCACCTACGCCGACCTCGACAAGTCCAAAGCAAGGGTCATCGCCGACGGCGCGCAGGTCAACTCGATCGACAAAACGCCCTTCATCGCAATCGCCGTGCCGATTCAGGACGAGCTTGCGAAGAAGCTGGGACTCGAGGGCCTGCTCTCGATCATCCGCGACGCGGGCAAATAAAAAGCGCGCAAAAAACGGACACCGTTGGGCTCCGCTTCGCGTCCAGCAGGGTTCCGCCGGACACAAAGCGGAGCTTTGTCGACGCGAGCCAGGCCCCCCTGATTCCCGTAAGGAGAGAATAGGTTGAAAAAATTTGTCGGAGCGATACTGCGTCTACAGGAGGCGCTCGGTACGTTTTTGCTGGCGGTGTTCTTCGTCGCGATCGTGCTGCAGATCAGCGCGCGTTACCTGAAAATACCCCTTTTGTGGACGGAGGAGCTCGCCAACTACTCGTTTATATGGGCCGTTTTTATGGGCGCGTCCACGATGGTTCACGAAAAAGCCCATTTTTGCTTCACGTTTTTCAGAAATAAATTCGAAGGCGCGTGCGGCGCGGCTTACGAGATCGCGATTTCGGTCATTCTGCTGGGGTTCACGGTCCCGATGTTCTGCTACGGCGTCGTCATCGTGCGGACGTTCTGGAACTACAACTGGATAACTCTGCCCTGGGTCAGGATGGGCTACACGTGGCTTTGCGTGCCAGTCATGGGGTTCACGATGTCGCTTTACACGATCGACCAGCTGCTGGACAACCTGCGAACGCTCCGGGCCGGGGGGGCCCGCGCCCCGGAGCCCGGGAAAGGTGCGGCATAATGGGCGCCGGCGTCATGGTGGGGCTCTTTGTGCTCCTGATCTTCCTCGGCGTCCCCATCGCCTTCGTCATCGGCATCGTCTCGCTGATCGGCATCGCGTCCCTGCCGTTCATCCCGAACATAACGGTATTTATGAAGATGTTCTACGGGCTCAATTCCTTCGTGCTGCTCGCCATCCCCCTCTTCGTCCTGGCCGCGAACCTGATGAACCACGGTCAGATAACGAAGATGCTCGTCGACTTCTGCATCGCCCTCGTGGGAAACATCCGGGGAGGCCTGGCTCACGCGAACATCCTCGTGTCGATGATCTTCGCGGGCGTCTCGGGCTCGTCGCAGGCGGACACGGCCGGGGTGGGCAAGATGCTGATTCCGGCGATGATCGAGACGGGATACGACAAAGAGACGGCGGTTGGAGTTACGGCGGCCTCGTCGACGATTGGCGTCATCATTCCGCCGAGCATACCGATGGTGGTGTTCTCCGGACTCACCAACGCCTCCGTCGCCGCGCTTTTCATCGGCGGCATGATCCCGGGCATCCTGATCGGGTGCGTGATGATGGCCATCGTGGCCGTGAAGGGCAGAAAGCTGAACTTCCCCGTCTACGAGCGCGCCGACCGCAAAGAGGTGCGAAAGCTCTTCAAACGATCGTTCCCCGCGCTCCTCACCCCGATCATCATCGTCGGGGGCATCAGCACCGGCTGGTACACGCCCACGGAGGCCGCCGCCTTCGCCTCGATCTACTCCATGGCGATCAGCCTCTTTTTCTATAAAACCTTAAAGCTGCGCGACATGCCGGGAATCCTGAAAGAAACCCTCAAGCTGAGCTCGCTCTCCCTGATTGCGCTCGCCACCGCAAGCGCGCTGGGGGAACTTCTCGGCTACTATAAGGTAGCCGACCACGTGGCGGAGTTTTTCGCGGCGTACATCGCGAACCGCTATATCTTTATGCTCATCGTGGTCGCGTTCTTCCTGTTCGTGGGTACCTTCATGGACGCGATTCCGGCCATGATCCTCTTCGTTCCGGTCCTCCTGCCGATCGCCACGAGCATCGGGGTGAGCTCCATTCACCTCGGCATCGTGACGGTAATAACGCTGGCGATAGGCCTCGTCACCCCGCCCTACGGACTCTGCCTGCTGATAGCGAGCTCCATCGCGGACCTTTCGATCGAGAGGTCCCTGCGAGGCGTTCTTCCTTACATATCGGCGCTCCTGGTCATTCTGGCGATCGTCGCGCTCTTCCCGGCGGTGGCCTTTTTCGTGCCCCAACTGCTGGGGCTCATGTGACCGGCGGACCGGCGGGGAGCATTGAGCATCAATACGCCTGTAATCCACATATTTCCTAAATTACAATAAAAGAGAGGGCATGAACATGGCAAAGTACGTAACGTTCGGCGAGGTTATGCTGAGGCTGACGCCTCCCGGTGCGGAGGTGTTGTTGCAGACACCCCACCTGGTGGCGACTTTTGGGGGTGCGGAGGCTAACGTGGCGGTTTCTCTGGCCAACTACGGCGAGGACGTGGCCTATGTCACGGCGGCCCCCAAAAACCCGATCGGCGACGCCCTGATCAAAGAGCTTCGGGGCTTCAACGTCTGCACGAAGCACATCCGGCGATCGGGCGAGCGTCTGGGGATTTACTTCACGGAGACCGGCGCGGCGATGCGTCCGTCGAAAGTCATCTACGACCGCGCCCACGCTTCGATCGCCGAGGTGAAGCCGGGCGACTTCGACTGGGACGCCATTTTCGAGGGCGCCGGATGGTTCCACACGACGGGCATCACCCCGGCCATCGCGGAGGGGACGGCGGCCGTCGCGCTCGAGGCCGTGAAGAAGGCCAGGGAGAAGGGGCTGACCGTCTCCTGCGACCTCAACTACCGCAAAAAGCTGTGGAAGTGGGGCAAAACGCCCAAAGAGGTCATGAGCGAGCTGGCGCGCCACATCGACGTCATGATCGCCAACGAGGAGGACTGCCAGCAGTGCCTCGGCATCGAGCTGGACGTCGACGTGACCGCGGGGAAGCTCGACGCCTCGAAGTACGAGGGGCTCGCCAAAAAGGTCATGGCCGCCTTCCCCAACGTCAGATATCTGGCGGTCAGCCTGCGGGAGTCGGTCAGCGCCGACTGGAACAACTGGTCGGTCGTGCTGGCCTCGAAGGACTCCTTCCACGTCAGCAAAAAGTACGAGATCCGCGACATCGTGGACCGCATCGGCGGCGGGGATTCCTTTGGCTCCGGGCTGATCTGGGGCATGAATCGCTGGGACGCGAACACGCCCGAGGGGCGTCAGAACGCGGCTGAGTTCGCGGCGGCGGCGTCCGCGCTGAAGCACACGATCTACGGCGACTTCAACCGGGTGGCGCTTGACGACGTCCTGTCCCTGACGGGCGGCGACGCCTCCGGCCGCGTTCAGCGCTGAACGGGATCGTTGAAGATGATCGACGCGAGCGTGCGCTGTCGGACGAGACCGGCTTCCGGCATCCGCCTTATGAGCGAGATGGCCGCCGCTTACGACAATGTTCTGCACCTCGGTATCGGCGAACCGGATTTCAACATCAGCCCGTCGGTGGCCGCGGCCCTCAAAAAAGCCGTCGATTCCGGCAAAAACAAGTACACTCCGACGTCGGGCATTCCCGAGCTGCGTGCCGCCGTAGCCCGCAAGCTGAGGCGCGAGAACGGCATCGACTGCGAACCCGAGTCCGTGCTCATCAACCATGGGGCGAGCGAGGCGATTATGACCGCCATTCTCGGCGTGGCCGACGCGGGCGATGAGGTGCTGGTTCCCGATCCCGCGTGGCCCAACTACCAGGGGCAGGTGCACATGGCCGGCTGCAGGGCGGTTTTCTATCCGCTTCTGGAAAAAGACGGGTTCCACGCCTCCGCCGGGGAGATCGAAAAACGCGTCACCGCGAAGACGAAAATCCTGATCCTCAATTCTCCCTCGAACCCCACGGGGGCGGTGACGACGAAAGAGGAGCTGTCGGACATCGCCGAGCTGGTCAAAAAACACAATCTGGCGGTCATTTCGGACGAGCCCTACGAAAAACTTCTCTACGACGGCGCTGTGCACACGAGCATCGGGTCACTGCCCGGAATGCAGGATTACGTGTTTACCGTGAACACCTTCTCGAAGTCCTACGCCATGACGGGGCTTCGGGTCGGATACCTGCAGGGGCCGCCGCACGCCATGCCCTCGATCGTCAAAATTCAGGAAGGGCTTTCCTCCTGCGTCAACGCGCCCGCGCAGTGGGCGGCACTGGAGGCGCTCACGGGCTCTCAGGATTATGTGGCGGAAATGGTGGGGCACTACACGAGGCGTCGCAGGCTGTTGCTCGACGGGCTCAACGCTTTGCCCGGGGTCCGTTGCCTTGCGCCGGAAGGCGCGTTTTACGCCTTCCCGAACGTCTCGAAGCTCGGCAGATCGCAGGACGTCGCCGAGAACTGGCTGAGACGGGCTCAGGTGATCACCATCCCCGGAAGCGCGTTCGGCGAGGCAGGAGAGGGATTCGTGCGCATTTGTTTTGCCGTGAGCGAGGCCGTGATAAAGGAAGCGCTCTCCCGACTGGAGGCTATTCCGGAAATGCCCGCAAGGTAAAAGAAAAATTTAATAAAGAAAAATTAACGGGGTCAGGGGACTCGTCCCCTGCGGGGCTTTTGCCGGGGGGCAGCGCCCCATGTTTT
>JAISSA010000144.1 GCA_031273365.1 Synergistaceae bacterium | reverse complement strand
TTATCGGCCTCGGTGCCGCTGCTGGTGAAGAAGATTTCCTCGGGCAGCGCGTTCAGGGCAGCTGCCGTCTGAACGCGGGCCTTTTCGATAGCTGCGCGGCTTCTGCCCGCCAGAGAATAGACGGAAGACGGATTTCCAAAGAACTCGGTGAAATAGGGGGTCATGACCTCCAACACCTCGGGATCCGTCGGCGTCGTCGCCGCGTAGTCAAGATAAACGTTTTGCACTGCATAGCCCTCCCTTTTGTACTTCTTAAGAATCGAAAAATTCCGCCTGAGACGGCACCCTCCTGCTTTCCTTTTTTTCCTTCTTTTCCTTTCTTGCGATGTCCTCGAGCGTCGTGTTTTCGAGGATCTCGTCCACCGATCCTTTCAGTTTCTGCCAGAGCTCGTAGGTGGAACAGTCCGAGGTATTCCGGCAACCCGCCTCCGTCTGGCAGTCGCCAAAGGCGATGGACTCCCCCAGCGCGCGGATGATCTCCGCCACGGTTATCTGCCCGGCGGGCCGGCTCAGCACGTAACCGCCCTGCGCTCCCCGAACGCTTTTAATCAGATGCCCCCTTCTCAGTTTCGCAAAAAGCTGCTCGAGATAACTCGACGGAATATCCTGCCTTCGTGCAATGTCGCTGACCGCCACCGGCCCCTCGCTTTCCCATACCGTAAGGTCGGACAGAGCCCGCAGTCCATAGCGGGTAACGGTTGTCAGCTTCACGAACGTTCACCTCTCATCTTTTTTGAGGGCGCAGGGGCGCCCCGTGGGGAAATCTCTCTTATTTCAGCGAAGATTATCATACCCAAGGAAAATTATCAACTTTAAAATACGTGTTTTGGCGTTCTAAAAATAGGACTATCCGATTGCCTCAGATTTGGGAGAGTGCTTCGCCGGAGCGGAGAGCCGCCGCCTTCTTTTCCTGATAACGCGTTGCAACAACGTGAGGCGAAGCGTCCTTTTTCGTGTAGAATTTCAGTCAGAGTCTATTGAACCCGCGTCCGCAATTTTAAGTCAGGCCCGCCTCCCCCAACCCAGCTGATTTCCCCCGTTGCGGGCAGCCGGATATTGAATCCGGAGCAATTTTGAAAGGAGTGTTTTATGTTGGATAACGCAAAACTCGACTCGGCAATGAGGATCAGGCTGGAATTTCCGGAAGGTCTGCCCCGAAGGTGCGATTTCGACCCCAAATACCGCCGCGCCCCCAACAGGGGGCATACCCTGAACGAACGGGAGACGGTGCTGGCGCTCCGGAACGCGCTGCGCTACATCCCCGACCGGCATCACAGGGAGATCGCCCCCGAATTTCTGGAAGAACTGCGCGGCACGGGGCGCATTTACGGCTGGCGTTTTCGCCCGGAGGGCCGTCTTTGGGGCAGGCCCATCGACGAGTACAAAAGCGGCTGCACGGAGGGCAGGGCCTTTCAGGTCATGATCGACAACAACCTGGACTTCGACATCGCCCTTTACCCCTACGAGCTCGTCACCTACGGCGAGACGGGGCAGGTCTGCCAGAACTGGATGCAGTACCTTCTCATCAAAAAATACCTGGAGGCCCTGACCATCGACCAGACGCTGGTCGTCGAGTCCGGCCATCCTCTGGGGCTCTTCCGCTCGCACCCGGGCGCGCCGCGCGTCATCATCACCAACGCCCTGATGGTCGGGCTGTTCGACAACCAGGAGGAATGGCACCGCGCCATGCAGCTCGGCGTCGCCAACTACGGCCAGATGACGGCGGGCGGGTGGATGTACATCGGGCCGCAGGGCATCGTGCACGGCACGTTCAACACGCTCCTGAACGCCGGACGCCTGAAATTCGGCCAGTCTAACGACGTCCTCAAAGGGAAGCTCTTCGTCACCTCCGGACTCGGCGGCATGAGCGGCGCTCAGCCCAAGGCCGCGGACATCGCGGGCTGCGTTTCCGTAACGGCCGAGGTCGACGCGTCGCGCATCGAGACGCGGCACAGCCAGGGATGGGTGAAGGAAGTTGCGGCCACCCCCAAAGAGGCCTTCGAAAGGGCCCGGGCCCTGATGAAGGGCGACACGGTCAGCTCCGTCGCCTTTCACGGCAACATCGTCGATCTGCTGCAGTACGCGGTCGACAATGCCGTCGCCGTCGATCTGCTTTCCGACCAGACAAGCTGTCACGCGGCCTACGACGGAGGCTACTGCCCGGCGGGCATCACCTTCGAGGAGCGCACGCGCCTTCTGAAGGAGGACCCCGCGCAATTTCGCGTTCTGGTGAACGAGACGCTGAAGCGCCACTTCGGGCTGATCAGAACCCTGGTCGGCAGGGGGACGTACTTCTTCGACTACGGAAACTCCTTCCTGAGGGCCGTTTATGACGCCGGCGTCACGGAGGTCGCGAAAAACGGCGTCGACACGCACGAGGGCTTCATCTTCCCGAGCTACGTGGAGGACATCATGGGACCGATGCTGTTCGACTACGGCTACGGCCCGTTCCGCTGGTGCTGCCTCTCGCGGGACCCGGAGGACCTGCGGAAAACCGACAGGGCCGCGATGGACTGCATCGACCCGAACCGTCGGTTCCAGGATCGGGACAATCACGCCTGGATCCGCGACGCGGAAAAGAACGCGCTCGTCGTCGGAACGCAGTGCCGCATCCTTTATCAGGACGCCGAGGGACGCGTGCGCATCGCCCTGAAATTCAACGAGATGGTGAGAAACGGCGAGATCGGGCCCGTCATGCTGGGGCGCGACCACCACGACGTCTCCGGAACCGACTCGCCCTACCGGGAGACCGCGAACATCCGGGACGGCAGCAACGTCATGGCCGACATGGCGACGCAGTGCTTCGCCGGCAACGCCGCGCGCGGCATGAGCCTCGTCGCCCTGCACAACGGCGGCGGGGTCGGAATCGGCAAGGCGATCAACGGCGGGTTCGGCCTCGTGCTCGACGGATCGTCCCGCGTCGACGAGACTATCCGCCAGGCCATGACCTGGGACGTCATGGGCGGCGTCGCCCGGCGCGCGTGGGCCCGCAACGAGGGCGCTCTCGAGGTCTCCGCCGAGTTCAACGTCAAACGCCGCACGGGCGAACACATCACCCTGCCTTATATCGCCGACGAACAGTACCTGACGGAGCTGGTGAAGGGGAAAAATTAACGGGCAGTGGCCCTGACGTGTTGACGAACTTTCATAAAGGCACTAATATCAACGCCTGAAAACTGTCTATCAACACGTTGAGCCCACTACCGAATCTATCAAAATATCAAAGAAACCTTTGACTCTTATGTGCGCTTTAGAACAGAAATTATTTTTTGCGCTCCTTGAGCATTTTTTCCACCCCCCTTTTATCGAACGAAAGTGCTGCCCTTCATCTCTATAAAATGCCTTGTGAAGCGGCTTTTTGGAAAAATGAAGCCCCAGGGGGGTGGAAAACGTTGTCGCGCAATGTTTTATGCCCCTAAAAAACGCCTTTTGAGGCAAAATTTTGAGAGGTGGAGGTCTGCAGGAGGGGGGGGTGGAAAAAATGACCCCGCCAACCCCCTTGCCATCCTGCTTTAAAAGTGGTAGAGTCAGCACCGGTGAATCCTCGATAGGGGGTTGAAACTTTGCATACGGATTCAATCTCCAGATGTATTTTGTCAGCACCGGTGAATCCTCGATAGGGGGTTGAAACCATACGGATCGGGTTGAAGATAGACAAGGTTCTGGTCAGCACCGGTGAATCCTCGATAGGGGGTTGA
>JAISSA010000079.1 GCA_031273365.1 Synergistaceae bacterium | reverse complement strand
TTTGAATTTGAACGGGAGATGAAAGCTCTGTTTAAGGGAACGACGATAGTGTGCGTCAGGAGCGGCAAAACCGTCGCCATGGCGGGCGATGGACAGGTAACTCTGGGGGATCAGATCATCAAAGCCAACGCGCGGAAGGTGCGCAGACTTTACAACGGGACGGTTCTGACCGGATTCGCCGGCAGCACGTCCGACGCCATGACGCTTCTGGAGCGCTTTGAGACTCGTCTCGAACAATGCAGGGGCGACCTGATGCGGAGCGCCGTCGAGCTGGTGAAGGAATGGCGGCTGGACAAGGCGCTGCGGCGTCTGGAGGCCATGATGCTGGCGGCGAATCTCGATGTGACGCTGCTTCTGTCCGGCTCGGGCGATATTATCGAACCGGAGGGCGACGTGGCGTCGATCGGTTCGGGGTCCGGGTCCGCGCTGGCCGCCGCCCGGGCCTTCCGGGAAAGCTCGGACTGGCCGGCGCCGCGGATCGCGCAACGCGCCATAGAAATCGCCTCGGAGATATGTATCTACACGGACAACGTGGTTACGCTGGAGGTCCTTGGAGAATGAGCAAAAAGAACGCGGGTTTAAAAGAGAACGAGTCTGGTTTAAAAAACGACGGGTCAGAAAAGAGCAACTTCAACCTGAACGTAGCGCTGACGCCGACGAAGATCGTGGAGTTTCTGAATCGTTATATCGTGGGGCAGGACAAGGCCAAGCGGGCCGTGGCCGTCGCGCTGCGCAACAGAGAAAGACGAAGACGCCTGAGCCCTGAAATAGCCCGGGAAATCAGCCCCAAGAACATCCTGATGGTGGGGCCGACGGGCGTGGGCAAGACGGAGATTGCGCGCAGGCTGTCCAGCCTGGTCCAGGCGCCGTTCGTGAAGGTGGAGGCGACGAAATTTACCGAAGTGGGCTACGTGGGGCGCGATGTGGAGTCCATAGTGCGGGATCTGGTCGACGCGGCCGTCGCGATGGTGAGGAAACAAATGCTGGCGGACGTTCAGGAGCCCGCCGCGGAACGGGCGGAGCAGAGGCTGGTCGATGCGCTGCTGCCGCGCAGCGACAAAAAATTCTCCATGCCGGACATCATGAGGGTCTTTGGCGGCGTCCCGGAGGGCGAGGCCGAGGGGGAACCCGAGGAGGTGCGCAAAAACGAGGCGACGCGGGAAAGGCTTCTGACGATGCTTCGGGAAGGGCGTCTGGAGGACCGGGAGGTCGAGATCGAGATCGCGGAAAACGCCGCGGTGGGCATCCCGCTGTTCGGCGCGTCGGGGATGGATTCGATGGGGATCAACCTGAGCGAAATTCTGGGTGGAATGCTGCCCAAAAAATCCAAAAAGCGCAGGATGAAGATCTCCGAGGCGCGACGCGCCCTGACGGCGGAGGAGGCCGAAAAGCTGATCGACACGGAGGCCCTGTCGCAGGAGGCCCTCGACAAGGCTCAGGAGGACGGGATCGTCTTTCTGGACGAGCTCGATAAGATCGTGGCGAAAGGGGGCGGCGGTTCCAGCCCCGACGTCAGCCGTGAGGGCGTGCAGCGCGACCTGCTGCCCATCGTGGAGGGCTCGGTCGTGCAGACCCGCTACGGCCCCGTCAAGACCGATCATGTCCTGTTCATCGCGGCGGGGGCTTTCAGCGGCGTCAAGCCGTCGGACCTGATTCCCGAGTTGCAGGGGCGTTTCCCGATTCGCGTCGAGTTGCAGCCCCTGAGCTGGGAGAACCTGCAGCAGATTTTGATCGAGCCCGAGAACAGCCTTTTGAAACAGTACACGGCGCTGATCGGCACGGAGGGCGTGGAGCTGCGTTTTACGGACGACGCCACGCGCGAGATCGCCGTGCTGGCCAGTAAAATGAACGCCGAAATGGAGGACATCGGGGCGCGACGCCTGCACACGATGCTGGAACAGCTTCTGGAGGAGGTCAGCTTCGAGGTCTGCGACGACTCCCGGAAGGTGATCGAGATCGACGTGGGATTTGTACAGAATAGGCTAAATTGTCTGGTCGAGAATAGGGATATTCGCCGGTACCTTTTATAAAAAAAACCTTACAATTGTTTTTTAGATTGTGAATAGCATAGTGATAAAGAACCAACATGCTCGATTTTTAAAGTGTCTCTTGAATTATCTACTTAAACTTGTTATTATTCCAAATTGGTATTCCGATTCTATTATGATAAGGTAAATTTCTCTGAACAATCAGGGCAATGAATCGGATTACAACCGTTCAGGCCTTCAGGTGTTCAGTTTTGTTCTGGCAGGCAATCAGGGCGACGGAGGGGGACCGTCTCCTTTTCCAGAAAGACTCGAGGAAGGGAGAGACTCCGAAGCCCAGGGTCGAGCGGACGCAGAGGTACGTCTCTTTACCCCCGGGGGGTTAATTCCGGGCTTTGCCTGCTATGTAACATGCAATAAGGCAGCGGCTGTTCGCTTACCTGGTATCTTTTGGCTGGTATTGTGGGGATTGAGAGAAGGTGGACGGCCGCGGCGGATGAGGGGGTTGGAGTTTACTCGGAACGAAGAAGCAGAGTGTCGTAGTGATGGAGTTTCGTTCAAGCGCGGAGGAGGAATGTTTTATGAACAGACGAACGAAAAATGGAAAGGCCGGCGCCGGGAAGACAGGCATCAAGAAGTTTTTGGATGTGGATATTGTTGTGGCAGAGGACGAGAGTGACGGCATTTTGAAGGATCTGCTTGGGAAAACGCGTCAGGTGGGTCGTGCGCTTCAGGGTCGGAGAGATGGAGATTCGCTGGATTATATCAAGCTGGCCAGGCTGTTGTCGGAGTTTTCGACGGCAAATGTATATCTCGTGGGTAAAGACGGCAGGATTCTGGGGTATGCGTGGGTTCCGGAGTACAGCTCGCAGGAGCTTTCCGATTTTATGCAGGACGGATACATGCCGGAAGACTTCGTTGAAAAGATGAATCGCTATCGCGAGTCGGACGTCTGCGACGAAGACGCCTATATGTTCGACGATGAAGATGAAGACGAGAGCGATTTTGTGAAACATCTTATGTACGTTCCCATTTACGGCGCGGCTGCGGAGCGTCTGGGGACGATTGTTCTGGTGCGTTTTCACGATCCGTTCATGACGAAGGACATCCTTCTGGCGGAATACCTTGGGACGCTGGTGGGCATCGAGATGCTGAACGACAGAAATCGGAGCATCGAGGAGCGTTCCCGGGACAGGGTCGCCGTGCAGATGGCGATGCGGGCCCTGTCCTATTCCGAGGTCGAGTCCATGAAGCATATCATGGCCGAGCTGGGCGGGCACGAAGGCGTTGCGGTGGCCAGCAAGGTGGCGGACAGAGTGGGCGTGACGCGCAGCGTCATCGTCAACGCTCTTCGCAAGCTCGAGAGCGCGGGGCTGATCGAAAGCCGCAGCCTCGGGATGAAGGGAACCTACATCAAGGTGCTGAGCCCGCTTTTTGTCGAAGAACTGGGCGCCGCCACGTCGCCGAGAGTGAATTACTGAGCCGTTTTGCCCCCTGCCTCGGGTAAAAATTAAACCTCGAAATTCGAAGGCCTCTCTCCCGGCACGATTCGGAGAGGGCTTTTTTGTTGTTCGTTAAAGAGCGTTCTTTATTTTTACCGATATTTGCTGTAGACTGTGCCTTGAGGGAATCTATTGTGGAAATCCATTGTGTCGGAGGTTTGTTCGGAATGTCCGTGAACAGGGAATATAAGAACAGCGTATTCATGAAGTTGTGTGAAGATAAAAAAAGACTGCTCGAGATTTATAACGCCATCTCGAACAGGAACTATCCGCTCGATACGGAAATTGAAGTCGTTACGCTGGATAATGTTCTGTTTCTGGGACGGCGAAACGACGCGGCGTTTATCATCGAAGATCGGCTTGTCGTTCTGATGGAACATCAGAGCACGCTGTGCGAAAATATGCC
>JAISSA010000010.1 GCA_031273365.1 Synergistaceae bacterium | reverse complement strand
GCCTTTTCCTGTCCCAGACGCTCCCGGCTGTCTTCCTCCAGCCTCTGGAGCTTTCGCTGCAGGGAGGCAAACGCCGCCCTGAACGTTTCGATCTCCGCGTCGGGCGAAGCGCAGGGCGTCCCCCGGGAGACGAACGGGGACACGATGCACCTCCGCACCGGCGCGTCAGCAAAACCGCGCGAAACGGCAATCCCTTGGAAACGTTTTTCCCCGGGGACGGAGCTCGGACCGATTGGAGCCCATTCCGGGGAGCCGAAACCCGACATGCAAATTCCCTCCTGTCCTGTCAATCTCCACAGCTTAAGAGAAAAATCAACGGGGTCAGGGGACTGGGAAAAATCCCCTGCCGGGCTTTTGTCGGGGGGCGGAGCCCCATGTTTTTGGGCTTAAGTTGTTGACATTGCCTGTCCTTGACGTTCACAGACACGCGCGACGAACGTCATCTGAACGTCTGAATTTTCGTCTGCAAAAGCGATCGACTTCCGCGTGTTCGGCGCTACGCCGTTTCGTCGGTCAGGATCGCGGACAGAGCGTCGAGCGCCTCCTGCGCCTGCAGGTCGTCTCCCCCGGTTTTCAGGACAACCTCGTCTCCCTTCCGGATCGCCTGGGCCATGATGCTGAGGATGCTCTTCGCGTCGGCGCTCTTCCCGCCCTTTTCGATCGTGACGCCAAAGGGGCAGGACGAGGCCCTCTGGACGAACATCGCCGCGGGGCGCGCGTGCAGACCGTGCCGATTCCTGACCGTTACCTTTCTTTCCGCCATTTGGACAGCCTCCCTATTTTGAACCGCGTCAATTATATCAGCACGTATCGCCGATTTGGGTTATTCGGTATTATAGTTGATGCAAAAGAACTCTGCTCGTACTTATACGCGTTATACAGGGAGGTTTTCAGAGGTGTTCGATTTCAGATGCAGATTCATGTCCGCGGAGGCGGAGGCGGGGGCAAAAGCGGGAAGAATCCCGGAGAGGTCGGAGATAGAGGAAAAGTACAGGTGGGACCTCGAGGCTATTTATCCGTCCGTGGAGGCATGGGAGGAGGCCTTCTCCGGGCTGGAGCCAAAGCTCGAAGGGCTTGCCTCCTTCAGGGGAAGGGTGAGCGCGTCCGGCGAAACGCTGCTCGAGTTTCTGCGCGAGGAAGAGGCCTTCTCGAAGGAGCTGGGCAGGCTTTACGTCTATGCCAACATGAAAAGCCACGAGGACCTGCGCGTCACGCGATTTCAGGAGCTGACGGACAGGGTCGAAAATCTGTCGATGCGCCACGCCGCCGCGACGTCGTTCTTCCGTTCCGAGGTACTCTCCATGCCGGACGGACGGCTGGACGAGTTCATGGCCGGAAACGAGGGGCTGAAACTTTACGGTTTCCATTTCGCCGAGCTGCTGAGGGAAAGGGAGCACGTGCTCTCGCACCGCGAGGAAGAGCTGCTGGCTCAGACGCGGGAGATCGGGAGCGTGGCGCAGAACGCCTTCACGATGCTGACCGACGCCGACCTGAAGTTTCCCACGATCAGGGACGAGAACGGGCAGAGCGTGGATCTGACCGAAGAACGGTACTACAGGCTCAGCCGCAGCAGGGACCGCGACGTCCGCAGGGCCGCCTTCGAGGGGATCCACAACACCTACGGCGCGTATAAAAACGCGCTGGGGACGCTTTACGCGGGGTCGGTGAAGGGGGACGTCTTTTACTCGCGGGCGCGCAGGTACGCGAGCAGTCTGGAGGCGGCTCTTTTCCCCGACAACGTGCCCGAGGCCGTCTACGACAACGTGGTGGACACCGCTTTGCGCCATGCGCCGCTGCTGCATAAATACATGGCCCTGCGTAAACGCGCGCTCGGGCTGGACGAGCTGCATTTTTACGACCTGAACGTCCCCCTTTCGGACGAGCCCCTGACCGACGTCCCCTGGGAGGACGCGCTGGCGATGGTGACGGAGGCCCTGAAGCCGCTGGGGCCGGACTACGTGGACAGCCTGAAGCGCGGTTTTTCCGAGCGGTGGATCGACGTCTGCGAAAACCAGGGGAAACGCAAGGGCGCGTACTCCTGGGGCAGCTACGGCACGCGGCCTTACGTGCTGCTGAACTACAACGGGACGCTGCGCGACGTCTTCACGATCGCGCACGAGATGGGCCATGCCCTGCACTCCTGGTACGCGCACGCGTCCCAGCCCCAGGTGTACGCGGACTACACGATCCTGCTGGCGGAGGTCGCCTCGACGACGAACGAGGCGCTGCTGCTCGAGTATCTGCTGCGCAAAAGCACGACGGAGGCCGAGAAAAAATGGCTGCTGACGTACTCCTTCGACTCGGTGCGGACGACCTTTTTCCGCCAGGCGATGTTCGCGGAGTACGAGCGGATCACGCACCGCCGCGTCGAGGGCGGCGAGGCCCTGACGCCCTCGTGGCTCGGCGGCCTGTGGGCCGAGCTCAACGGAAAATACTACGGCTCCGACATGACGGTCGATGAACCCCTCCGCATGGAGTGGGCGCGCATTCCTCATTTTTACACGGCGTTCTACGTCTACCAGTACGTGACGGGCTTCACGGCGGCGGGGGCGTTTTCCAACGCCCTTCTGAACGAGGGGGACACCGCCCGCGAGCGTTACCTGACTTTCCTGAAAAGCGGCTCCAGCGACTTCTCGCTTGCAATCCTGAAGAAGGCCGGCGTGGACCTGACCGGCGCCGATCCGTTCGAGCGGACGATGGCGACGTTCAGGGAAAAATTGAACGAGGCGGAGGGGGTCTTTTGAAAAAAAAGAGCTTTTTGGGAAAAACGAGTTTTTTGGGAAAAATTGGAGGCCTGTCGTTCGCGTTTCTGTCGCTCTGCCTGTTGCTCTGCCGGCCGGACGTCGCGTGGTCTCTGGAGCGGATACTCGAAATGGACGTGTGCGCCGTCGTGGAGCGGGATTCCTCCCTGGTCGTGACCGAGCGCATCGCCTTTGTCGCGGAGTGGCGCGAGATTCGGCGCGGCCTGATCCGGAATGTTCCGGTCGTCCATCGGGAGGGCTGGCGCAGAATTCGGGGCGATTTCAGGCTGATGAGCGCGACGCTCGACGGCGCTCCCGTCCCATGCGAGGTGAAGCGGGCGGGGGACGACGTGGAGCTTCACCTGGGCGACGAGCGCTTCCTGAGTCAGGGCGCGCACGAGTACGTTCTGACCTACAGCCTGACCCGCCAGCTCATCTTCCACGACGACGGCGTCGAACTGTACTGGAACGTTACGGGCAACGAGTGGATATTCCCCATCGAGAGGGCGTCCTTCCGGGTCGAGCTGCCGCAGGGCGC
>JAISSA010000058.1 GCA_031273365.1 Synergistaceae bacterium | reverse complement strand
ATGACGGGAGTTGCTCTTCTGGGGTCAGGAGCCGTAGCGGCGGTTCATGCCGACGCTTACAGGCGGTGGGAAGATCGTTGCGAAGTGCGCGCCGTCTGCGATCTTTACCTGGATAAGGCGCAGTCTCTGATCGAGCGAAAGGAACTGCGGCACGCGGACGCGCAGGGCGATATCGAAGAAGTTCTGCGAAGAGACGACATCGATGCGGTGTCCATCTGCCTGCCTCCGGACGTTCACGCCTCGACCGCGGTGAGGGCGCTGCAGGCCGGTAAGCACGTGCTGGTGGAGAAGCCGATGGCCACCAGCCTTCAGGAATGCGACGCCATGATCGAGGCGGCGAGGGCCAGCGGCAAAATATTGTCGCCGGTGGCTCAAAATCGCTTCAAGACGCCCAACGGCAGGGTGAAGGCGATGATCGACAGCGGCGTGGCCGGCAGGGTGCTGTACGCCGTCGTCAACTCCCTGTGGTGGCGCGGCGGAAACTATTACGACATCTGGTGGCGGGGAACCTGGGAAAAGGAATGCGGCGGGTGCTTCACGAGCCACGCCGTTCACCACATCGACCTGCTCCTCTGGATGCTCGGAAAACCGGAGAAGGTCACGGCCGTCACCGCCAACGTGGGCCATGAGAACTCCGAATGCGAGGACCTCGGCGTCGCCATTCTCGAGTACCCCGGTATGCTGGCGCAGGTTTCCGCGTCCCTCGTCACCCACGACGAGGAGCAGGAGATGATCTTTCAGACCGAGCGGGGCAGGCTCTCCGTTCCGTGGAAGACCGCGTCTGCAAGGGCGCTCCCCAATGGTTTCCCCGAGGAGGATCCCGAAGGTCGGGATTTTCTGCAAAATTATTACGACGGCCTCCCGGTCCTGGAAACGGAGGGGCACCCGGCGCAGATCGACGCTTTTCTGTCGGCGATCGCGGGGTCGGATGTGCCTTCGCTCGTGACCGGAAGGGAAGGGCGCGACGCCATCGAGCTGATCATGGCGATATACAGGTCGTCCGTTACGCGGGCGCCGGTGACGCTTCCGCTCCTGCCCGACGATCCCTTTTACCGCCGCGAGACGATGACCGCGGCGATGCCCCGTTTTCACCGGAAGACGCGTTCCGTCGAGAATTTCACCTCCTCCGACATCAATCTCGGGCGCGACGTCGGGCGCTGAAGAGAACGTATTCGAAAGTGCTTTTATTATAAGGAGGGAATCGTCGATGTTACAGCTCAACAGGTCCGGGCTGGAAAGAAGAGCCGACTGGGAGGCTGCGGGGGTCGGTCTGCCCGCGTACGATTACGCCGCCCTGTCGGCGCACACGATGCAACATCCCCGCTGGCTGCATTTCGGCGCGGGCAACATCTTCCGGGCCTACATCGCGAGGTTGCAGCATCAGTTGCTGAACGAGGGGAAAACCGACGTCGGCATCGTTGTGGTGGCCCCTTACGACTACGAGATCATCGAAAAGGTATACAGGCCCCATGACAACCTGGCGCTCGTCGCGGCTCTGAGGGCGGACGGGGAAATTCAGGTGGAGCTTGTCGCCTCGATCACGGAGGCGATACGGGCCGACGCCGGAATGGGACGCCTCCGCGAAATCGCCGGGGCCCGGGACCTGCAGCTCATAAGCCTCTGCATCACGGAGAAGGGCTACGCCCTCACGGACATCGACGGCAGGTTTCCGGAGTCGGTGCGGCAGGAGATGGAAAAGGGCCCCGACGGCGCGAAGCACACGATGTCTCTGGTGGCCGCGCTGATGCTGGAGCGTTTTCGGACATGCGCCGCCCCTGTGGCTTTGCTCAGCCTGGACAACTGCAGCCGCAACGGGGAAAAATTGAAAAATGCGGTGCTGACGGTGGCCCGGGCCTGGGTGGAAAAGGGTTTTGCGGGCGGGGATTTCATCGCCTGGCTGGAGGACGGGAAGCGGGTTTCCTTCCCCTGGAGCATGATCGACAAGATCACTCCCCGCCCGTCCGAGTCGGTGAGCGATTATCTGACGAAAAAGGGCATCGAGGGCATGGACCTTCTTGTCACGGCGAAGGGCACGTTCCTCGCCCCCTTCGTCAACGCCGAGGTCCCCGAGTACCTGGTGGTGGAGGACGACTTCCCCGGCGGCCGGCCGCCCCTCGAGGACGCTGGGGTTTACTTCGTCGACAGGGATACCGTGAACAGCGTCGAGCGCATGAAGGTCACCACCTGCCTGAACCCGCTGCACACGGCCCTCGCGCTCTTCGGGTGCCTGCTGGGCTATTCGACCATCGCGTCGGAGATGAAGGATCCCGTTCTGAAGGCGCTGGTGGAGAGGATCGGTTACGTCGAGGGGATGCCGGTCGTGACGAACCCGGGCATTTTCAGCCCGGAGGAGTTTCTGCGCGAGGTGCTGGAGGAGCGCTTCCCCAACCCGTTCATTCCCGACACCCCGCAGCGCATCGCCACCGACACGAGCCAGAAGATCCCCATTCGCTTCGGCGAGACGATCAAAGCCTGCGTGAAACGGCCCGATTTGAGCACGGAAAGCCTGACGGGCATCCCTCTGGTCATTGCGGCGTGGTTTCGCTACCTGCTGGGCGTGGACGACAGGCTGCGGCCCATGGAGGTCAGCGGCGACCCCATGCTGCCGGAGCTCAGAAAAGGCCTCGAGGGCGTCACGGCCGGCTCTCCCGGGAGCTACCGCGGTCAGCTGCGTCCCTTCCTCTCCAATGCCTCGCTGTTTGGCGTCGACCTCTACGCGGCCGGCCTCGGAGAAAAAATCGAGAGCCTGTTCGTCGAGATGCTGAAGGGGGAAAACGCCGTCTCGAATACTTTAACGGAGAAGTTGAGCGAGAATCCTGAAAGAAAATCCTGAGAGGAAATCCTGAGAGGAAAACCCTGATCTGCAGGGGCGCCTTTCGATATCAACAGGAACTGAGTCAACGGGAACCGAGAAAGATTAACGGGGTCAGGGGACCGGGAAAAATCCCCTGCGGGGTTTTTGCCGAGGGGCAGAGCCCCGCGGTTTGAGATTGAGTCGTTGAGATTGACATTGGGGCGCCTGTTATAATAATGCCTTTAATGAAAGCGAGGCAGTTTTTTGATGTTCGATTTTTTTACGAAAAAAAAAGAAGCCTGCCTGGATGAATTGCGGCACGACATCGCGGTGGACGTGGAACGTATTTCTTCGGAGGTTTCCTCGCTTGGCGCCGCTTTTGGGGAACGCCTTGCCAGCCTGGAAGACCAGCTTCAGCAGGCCCAGCGTCAGGAGCGTCGGCGTCAGGTCGCCATCGAATCCCTCCTTGAAAATCAGGACAAAACCCTTAAGAAGCAGGACGAAGTCTTTGAGCTTCAGGATAAGGCTCTTGAAATTCTGGGACGTCTGGAGCCCTTTCCGCCCCTGGAGGCCCTGATGGCCCTGGCGGAGAATTTTGTTCTGTTTTTTCTGGAGGACCCCGAGAACCCTGCACTGCTGGTTCTTTATGGTAAAATGAGCAATCTTCTGGCCTGCTTTGGCCTGTCGCTGATAACGGACATGGGCTGCGAGTTCGATCCCGGGAGACATGAGGCCTGTATGGCGCGTCGCGACCTGTCCCGCCCCGAGGACTCCATTCTGGAGGTCGTGCGCCCCGGGTTTCTGTTGAAGGATCAGATTTTGCGTTGTGCGACGGTCGTCGTCAACCGCTATGACGCCGAGCCTGACGAGGCGTTTTCCGGAGTTCATGATTCGGATGTTGCAGCGGCGCAGATGCTTTGGGAGGGGGAACTTTATGATTGAACGAGCCCGCAGGGCCCTGAAAGTTGAACGGGAGGCCGATCCTCAAACGGTGCGTCAGGCGTATGTGCGGCTTGTACGCCGTTATCCGCCCGAGCATTTTCCCGAAAAATTTGCCGATCTTCGACGGGCCTACCAGCAGTTGACGCTGGACGACGATTTTATCGAGGAAAATTTTTCCAAAATGATGGACGACCCTGACGCGCTGACCCTGGCGGGGTTTATGTGGGGCGATCGGGAAGAACTGGATTCCGGGGAAAGGGTCTCTCTGATGAGTCTGCTTGCGTTTCTGAAAGGGGAAGAGGTGCGGGATTCGCTGGATCAGGCCCTGACGAAGGCGGCCTCTGAAGAAATAGTATTGAGGTTATAATTATTGAAGAACGGGACAGGAGAGAGAAAATATGGAAAAAATTTATGGTATTGACCTGGGGACCACCAATTCCTGCATTTCCGTGCTGGAGGGGGGCAAACCCGTTACGATCCCGGTGGACGGGAGCGGGATCGTCCCCTCGGTCGTCAGCCTCGATGGGAAAAATATGCTGGTTGGCCGCAAGGCATGGAACCGGGCCGCGGCGTTCCCCCGGCAGAGCATCCGCTCAGTGAAGCGACTTATGGGTACGACGGAAGAGCTGACGTTGGGCGATAAAAGCTACGAACCGGAGGACATCTCCGCGATGATCCTGCGGTATCTGTGCGACGAAGCCCACAGGATCGGGGGGCACGAGGTCGAGCGGGTGGTCATTACCGTACCGGCCTACTTCAGCGACGCGCAGCGCCGATCCACGATGGAGGCCGGAAAGCGGGCGGGGCTGACCGTGGAGCGCATCATCAACGAGCCTACGGCGGCCGCGCTTTTTTACGACCACGTTCGCGCGTCTTCCGGGGACGCCTCCGCGAAGGACGGGTCCGCGGGGGGACGGTATTCTCTGGTTTACGATTTGGGGGGCGGGACTTTTGACGTCTCGATCCTGCAGATGGGGGACATCATCGAGGTTCTCGCGAGCACGGGCGACACGCATCTGGGCGGAGACGACTTCGACAACCGTATCGTCACGCGTATCCTGGAGCAGATCAGGGAGAAAGACGGGCTGAATCTGGAAGATCACCTCCCCGCCCTCGCGCGGCTGAGGGCCGTGGCGGAGAACGCCAAGATAGCCCTTTCCCGAAAGGCCTCGGTGTGGATCGAGGAGACGCACATCCCCGCTCCCAGAGGCAAAAACTGCACCGTTTCCATGGAGCTGTCGAGGGAGGCGTTCGAGGATCTCACCGAGGACCTTGTGGAGCGCACCATCACCTCCGTGGAACAGGCGATGCAGGAGGCCAGACTGGCGCCGGGCCAGATCGGCAGAGTCCTGCTCGTTGGAGGGATGACCCGTATGCCGATTATCCCGGCGAGGCTCGAGAAAATTTTTGGGGCCGCGCAGATGCCCGCCGTCGACCCGGACCTCAGCGTCGCCAACGGAGCGGCCATTCAGGGCGGCATCATCTCCGGCGAAAACTGCGAGCAGATTCTGGTGGACGTGACGCCGCATACGCTCAGCCTCAAGACCCTGTCCTACGCGGGTGAGCGTCTGTTCGACTGCGTGCCCATCATCCCGCGCAATACGCAGATTCCCGTGACGCGCGCCCGGACGTTTCATACGGTTGTGCGTCACCAGGAGCTGGTCCAACTGCAGGTCTACCAGGGCGAGTCGCCTGAGCCGGAGGGAAATACCCTGATCGGCATGACGGACCTGAAGCTGGCCAAAGCGGAAGCGAACTGCCCCATTATCGTGGAGTACTCTTACGACCTCAACGGCATCGTTCACCTGGTGGGGGAGCAGAAGGGCTACAGCAGGAAGACGGAGCTTCGCATCGACAGCCGCAATCCTGAGCTTTTTGGTTCGCAGGACCTGACGGAGATCGAGGACGGCGAGGACGAGGATGAATCCGCGGAAGGCAATTCCGAAGACGCAGGAAGCGCGGTCAACTTCGTCACGCAGCGCGCGCGGACTCTGATCGCGGGGATGGAGGCCGGAGAAGCCAGGGACCTGCTCTCCTCGCTTCTGGTCCGTTATGAAGAAGCTCTGAGGGACGGCGGCGATGAAGGGGACGTCGACGAAATCGAGGATGAACTGCTCTCCCTCATGGAAGATGGCGTGGAGGAAGACGAGGAAGACGACGAGGAAGAGTAGAGAAGACTAAAGAAAACTGACGAAGAATAAAGCTGGGACCCGATGTCGAAAAAAAATAAAAAGAAACCTCAGCAAAACCTCTCCCTGAAGGATCGGCTGGGGAAACACTGGAACAATCGCAACTGGGGGGCCTTCGTATCTCTTTACACGAGAGACAGGGAGGCCTCGATGCGGACGCCGTGGGCGGAGCGCTGGCAGGATGCGCTCTATAATTGCCTGACGAGCTCATTTTTTGTCGAAAAGGACTTTCAGGTCGTGGAGATGACGCTCGACGTCATTCGCGGGGAGGGAGATGAACTTTCTCCCGGCCTCTGCGACTGCGCGGACGTCGTCTCGGATTTTATGACGGCCCGCAAAACGGCCGTTCTCACCGAGCCCTCTCCCCTCAGGAAGGCGATGAGCCTGCCTCTTCCCTATCGCTGTCTGCGGCAGGAATTTGCCGCGCTCGTTTCCGCTGCCTCAAAGGTACGGAAGTCGAAAAAGGACGAGGCGGTGCTCCTGGTCGAAAAACTGGCGGCGCAGTTCATCAGGCTGGAAAAAGCGAAGTCCGTGTCCCCATGGTCGACCTGGCTGAAGATCGCGGAGCAGCTCGAGGTATGCGCCAGGGGGATGGACTGCGCCGACATATTTTGTGCGATACGCGCGATTGGGGGCCTTCTGTACGAGCTGGCCCGTGGAGCAAGGGGTAAAAACGACCTGAGCGACGTCGCGAATTTGCCGGAGCATCCCCTGTTTTGCGCTGTCCCGCCCAATCAGAGCCATCCGGTAATCGGGATGCTGTGGAATTTTTTCTGCCGAATGGGAGAGCGAAAGTACGGTGCGGAGTGGAGCGCCATGGCACGCGTTCTCCAGCTTTCCTTCATGGCGGGAACGGGGCGTTTGGAGCAACTGAAAAAACAGTACGACCGCCTGATGAACAGCGACGCCGAGCCGAACGACCTGCTGTGGCTCCTTTTGTCGAAGGCCTATGCGTGGACGGAACAGGAACAGTACATGCTGAGGATGTTTTTCGTGTCCACTTACGATCCTGATACGGAGGAAGACACCAGGTACAGCGTGGAGCGTTTCGAAGGTTTTCTGGGGTCGTTTGAAATTCTGGGACGGCTTGGACGCAGGTGGCGTCCTCAGGCCCCATGGGCCGAGCCGGTCCGGAAATGTTTTGAAGAGATGATTCTCGAGATCCCGCCGGGAGCGTTTTTCGCCATGCTGGAGCTGGATATCCCCTGGGAGGCAGTTCCCGCGGTGCCCCTGCTGAGGATCGTTCTGCACGAGCGGGGCAAAGCGGAAAAGCTGAGAAAACTGGTGTCATCCAGGTTGCCGTTCTCCCTTTCTTCCGAGGAGATTAAGACCTTCGTCGGCATCTTCGAGCCGGGGTCTCTGACGGCTGAGGACGCGCGGCTACTGAAGCTGTTTCTCAGCGGCGCGGGGTACACGGAACTTTTTACCCGCTGGGTGAGGCAGGCCATTGTGGATACGGGGCAGGATGCGCTGCACGGCGTTTCTCCTTCTCAGCAGATGTGGAAGAACATGAAGGGAGATCTGCTGGAGGTGCTGGCCGAGACGCTGCCCCCCAACTCCCTGGAGGCCTGTCTGTGCGCTCTGATCTCCGAAGGGGGAAAGTACCGCCTTGCGGAGGACCCATCGAAAACGGAGAACTTTTTCGGCGTCCTGGCCGCCCGTGTCGGTCTGAGCAGGGACGAGGACAAAGAGCTCGGCGAGCCGATGCTCGCCCTTCTGATGTTCCTGATAACGTGGCCCGACGTCGAGCCGTCCTTCCTTCTTCGTCTGTTCGACGTGATCTTTCCATACCACGAGAAAGCGGCGCGCCATGTCTTCATGTACTGGGAAAAAGTGGCGACCCTGGTGAGCGGAATGGTCGACAGGATCAATCGAAGGATTGTGGCGGCGGGCTTCCGTAAACGAATGGAGCGGACAGACAGAGTGAACAAAACCCGGGGCTTCGAGATAGCCGTCGCGTCTCTGCAAAGTCTTGAAGGCCCCGATTCCCCGGAGAGCTCAAAAGAAGAGAAAACTTCCCCACAGGAAAAGAAACCCGCTTCAAGGGGAAGGCGGAAGCCGCCTGACAGATAGAAAAATCGTATCGGCCCCATCGTACCCTTTCCCCCGGCCCCACTGAGCTTGAATGCTTGCGAAAAATCAGGCCCGCCTGCCCTGGCGGGCCCTGAATCGGAATCAGGAACCGGAACGAACCGCGGGGTTCTCGTTAATTTTTTTCTTCCTGGAATTTGACCTGAACGGGCGCTTTGGACTCGCTGTCCGTCTGGAAAAACGGGCTGGGGCTGTAGCCGAGTCTTCGCGAGACGAGCACGGCAGGGAAGACCTGAATGGCGCTGTTGAAGTTACGGACCGCTCCGTTGTAATAGCGGCGCGCGAGCTGCAGGTCGTTCTCCAGGGACGAAAGCTCGCTCTGCAACCGCAGAAAATTTGTGTTTGCCTTCAGCTCCGGGCAGGCCTCGGAGACCGCGAAAAGACTGTGCAGCGTCGAGGTCAGCGCGTTTTCCGCGTCGATGCGCGTGCCGGGCGTCGACGCGCCCGCGATGGCGGACCGGGCCTCCGTCACTTTCTGCAAAGTGTTCTGTTCGTGGATGGAGTACCCCTTCACCGTTTCCACCAGGTTCGGGACGAGATCGAACCTGCGCCTGAGCTGGACGTCCACGCCGCTCCACGCCTCGTCCCTCAGATTGAAAAGACGCACAAGACCGTTATACGTGGCGATCGCCCACAGCAGGACGATGATTGCGAGGATCGCGATTACAGCAAGAGCCGTCATGACATACCTCCCGGTAAAATACCCGATATCGCAGGGCCCGAAGCGGGGCCCTGCGGCCTGTTCATCGAACTTTGTCGTCGAAGGTTTTTTTTACGCCCTGATCGCTTCCAGCCTTCCGGGATAGGCCTCGAGCGCTCCCTTCAGGATGTTCGTCGCCCTGACCAGGTCCTCGTTCTTCAGGACGTAGGCCAGGCGCATCTCGCTTTTCCCCTGCCCCGGCGTCGCGTAAAAACCGTTTCCGGGCGCGCCCATCATGGTTTCACCGTTGAGGTCGTAGTTCTGAAGCATCCAGACGATGAATTTTTCGGCGTCGTCGACGGGCATCTTCACCATGACGTAAAAAGCCCCCTTCGGCTCCTCGCAGACCACGCCCTTCATCTCCTGCAGGGCCCTGTACAGGGTGTCGCGTCTCGATTTGTACTCCCTGTTGACCTCCTCGAGATAGCTTTTGGCGGTCCGGTAAAGCCCGGTTGCGCCGACCTGTTCCAGCGTGGAGACGCAAAGACGGCCCTGACAGAGTTTCAGCGTCTGCGCCAGAAACTCCCTGTTTTTGATGATGAGGCAGCCGATGCGCGCCCCGCAGGCGCTGAAGCGCTTGGAGACGGAGTCGACCATGATCAGGCGGTCGAGGACGTCCTTCATGTGGCCGAGGCTGGTGAACTTCTGCCCGTCATAGGTAAATTCGCGGTACACCTCGTCGGAGATCAGGTAGATGTCGTGTTTTCTGGCGATGCCGGCCAGCATCTCCAGCTCGGCGGCGGTGTACACCGCACCCGTGGGGTTGCCGGGGTTGGAAATCCAGATGGCGCGCGTCCGGGGCGTGATCAGTTTCTCGATGACGTCCGCGGGCGGCAGGTGGAACCCCTCTTCGGCCTTCGTGGGGATCGGGACGAGCTTTGCCAGAGAGGCCTGAGCGAAGGCGTTGTAGTTGGCGTAAAAGGGCTCCGGGACCAGCAGTTCGTCTCCGACGTCGCAGATCGTCATGACGATGAACCACAGGGCCTCGCTTCCCCCGTTCGTGATGTACATGTCGTCGCGCTCGTAGGGGATGTCCCAGCTTTTATAGTAGTCGCTGATGGCGTCGCGCAGATCGTTGCTGCCCTGAGACGTGGCGTACTCGATGGTGTCGACCCTGAAATTGCGCACGGCCTGGAAGTACTCGTCCGGGGTTTTGATGTCGGGCTGTCCGATGTTCAGATGGTAGACCTTTTTCCCCGCCTTTTTGGCCTCGTCGGAAAACGGAAGAAGCCTTCGAATAGGAGACGACTGCATTGCCCTGATGCGTTCCGAAAACTGCATGATATACCTCCTGATTTATCGTCCTGATGTCCTTCATACATATTAAATATAAAGCCAAAAGCCAAAATACCAAAACCACGGGGCGCCGCCCCCCGACAAAAACCCCGCAGGGGACTTGTCCCCTGACCTCGTTAATTTTTTTTATTTTGATTTTCCCTGGCTGGCTACGGCGGCCTGAGCTTTCGCTATGGCCTCCTGATCGCCGAGATAACGATGGGTCAGCGGTTTCATGTCCGCGTCCAGCTCGTAAAGCAGAGGGACGCCCGTCGGGATGTTCAGCTCCAGGATGTCCTTCTCCGAAATGTTGTCCAGGTACTTCACCAGTGCGCGAAGGCTGTTGCCGTGCGCGGCGATGACGATTTTTCGGCCGTTTCGGATCTCGGGGACGATCGTTTCCTCCCAGTAGGGCACGGCGCGGGCGACGGTGTCCGCCAGACACTCGCCGTCGGGGACTTCCGCGGGCGTCAGGGAGGCGTAGCGGGGATCCCCCGACGGGTGACGCTCGTCGTTTTTCTCGAGCAGCGGAGGACGAACGTCGTAGCTGCGACGCCAGATCTTCACCTGGTCGTCGCCGTACTTCGCGGCCGTCTCCGCCTTGTTCAGGCCCTGCAACGCCCCGTAGTGGCGTTCGTTGAGACGCCACGAACAGCGAACGGGAATCCACATCAGGTCCATTTCCTCGAGCGTCAGCCACAGCGTTTTTATGGCGCGCTTCAGAACGGAGGCGAAGGCCAGGTCGAAGACGTATCCTTCCTTCTTAAGGAGTTTTCCGGCCTCGCGCGCCTCCGCGATGCCCTTTTCCGACAGAGGGACGTCGGTCCATCCGGTGAAGCGGTTTTCCTGATTCCATGAGCTTTCTCCATGGCGTATGAGTACAATTTTGTACATGTAAATCCCTCCTTTGTGATAAGTATATCCTGGAGGACCGTAAAAAATCTTCGTCAATTAAGAGCAGAACGTAAAGATCTCCGGATGTGGATTAAAATCTTTATAGGGTAAAATCTTTACATGTTTTTGAACCTGACCGGGGGGTTCAGGAGGACCAGTGAAAATCTGCAGCGCCGAATGGGCCTTGCCCCCCTGATTTTGGACCGGGGGTTTCAGGGGGGCCAGTGAGGATGCGCAGCACCGAACGGGCTCCGCCCCCCTGATTTGAATTTGAATTAAGGAGGCTATAAATAGTGCGGGATATGGAGAGGTGCGGCGAAGAGGGCGCGGCGGCGGAGCTGATGGGCCTGGAGGAGGGGACGCGACTGGTTCGTTTTTTGCAGGACGGCGAGGTTCGTTGCGGCCGTCTTGTGGGGGAGGAAGTGGAACTGGGGCTGTCCCCGGCGGGCCGGAAATACGGCGTGGAAGGCCTGAAATTTCTGACGCCGGTCGTCCCCGGCACAATCTGGTGCATCGGCCTGAACTATCGCGAACACGCCAGGGAGTCGAACATGGCGATTCCCGACGAGCCCTGCGTTTTTATGAAGCCCCGGACCTGTCTGATCGCGCAGGGCGACCCCATTCGGCTCCCCTCCTGGGCGGGGCGCGTCGATTACGAGGGCGAGCTTGCCGTCGTGATCGGCAGGACGTGTAAAAACGTGGACGAGGCCGGCGCGTCAGACTGCGTTCTGGGTTATTCCTGCTTCAACGACGTTTCCGCAAGGGTGCTGCAGCACAGGGACGGCCAGTGGATCCGGGCCAAGGGGTTCGACACCTTCGGCCCGTTTGGCCCGGCCCTGCTGGTGACGCGAAAGATGCCGGAGGCCGCGAAGCTGACGACGCGCCTGAACGGCAATGTCGTCCAGCGGGGCCATTTTGGGGACATGATTTTCTCCGTGCCCGCCATCGTTGCCCACCTCAGCCGCTTCGCGACCCTCCAGCCCGGGGACGTCATCGCCACGGGGACGCCGTCCGGCGTCGGGCCCGTCAGCGTCGGCGATGTGGTGGAGATCGATATCGAGGGGATCGGCGTTCTGAAGAACCCGGTTGCCGGGGAATAAGGGCGAAAACTATGGCTTCGGGCCGGGGGACTTCCGGATTTGGAAAAAATTGAATTTTACGGGTGGCAGCTCGACGCGTTCGCCCGAATAGAGGGGCAGAGCGCGGTGCTGTCCGCGCCGACCGGCGCCGGGAAGACGCTGGTCGCGTATCTCTGGGCGGGGCTGTTGGATACGGACGGGAACACGACGATGCCGACGGCGGGGCGCGTTATCTTTACGGCCCCGATCAAGGCCCTGAGCAACGAGCGCTATATGGACCTGAGGCGGATGGGATTTGACGTCGGCATCGAGACCGGCGATTTCAAGCGCAACGAAGGGGCGCAGATCATCTGCTGCACGCAGGAGATCTATACGATGAAGTACACGGGACAGCCGAATCAGATGCTGGTCGTCGACGAGTTCCACTATATCTTCAACGACTCGGACCGCGCCCGAACCTATATCGACGGGATAAGGAACACGCACGCCGGGACGCCGGTCCTCGTGATGTCCGCGACGATGGGGAGCGTAAAGTCCGTGGGCCGCTACCTTTCGGAGATCTGTTCGCGTTGTTTCGTCATCCATGAAAGCCGCGATCGCATGACGCGCCTGATTTTTACGCCCGAAAAGCCGGCGTCGCTCCGGGGCGTCCACGACGCCCTGATTTTCCTGTTTTCCCAGAAGGGCGCGTCCGATCTGGCGTTCAGCGTCGCGAGAACGCGCAGAAAGAAGCTGGGGCGGGAGGAGCTGGCGCGGCTGAACGAGCTGGCGGAAATCCTCGAGGTGACGAAGATATCGCCGCCGCTCCTGAATGGCGTCGGCATTTATCACGGCGGCATGTTTCCCAAGGAGAAGCTGCTGGTGGAGTCCGCCTTCAGGGAGCGCCTGATCGACGTCGTCTGCGGGACGAACGCGCTGGCCCTCGGGGTGAACCTCCCCGCCGAGTACGTCATCTTTGCCCAGCTGGTGCAGTATCATCATGACGAGCCCATAACGAAAAACGAGTTTTTGCAGATGGCGGGACGCGCCGGGCGCAAGGGGCTTTTCGACCCCGGGTTCGTGACGTGGCTGGCGGACTCTCCGTTCGAGCGCCGCGGCTTCGAGACGGGGGCGGTCTTTCGGTCGCTGGTGAACAGACCGCCGGAGGCGGCCGTCGTGACGCTGCGCCCCTCCTATGGCCGACTGCTGCGCCGGCAGGTGCTGGTGGACGCGGAGGCCGAATATATCGCTCAATACTCGATGCCCCGGGCCGACTGCTCCATCGTGGCCGGCATTCTGCACGCGGGGCTGCGCAAAATCGACCGGGTGGTGCGTAAACTGGTGCATGGCGGCGACCGCACCCGTTACCGCGCGACTTTGGCCGCAATATGGTACGATGAGATGGAAATCGACGAGAACCTGGAGATGGCGATGCTCTTTTTCGAGGAGGTGGCGCCGAGCGCCCTGCTGGCGGCCCAGATGATCCTGCCCTGGGAGCGCAACTACCTGCAGGCCCTGCTGAAGGTGAAGCGTTTTGCGAATCGCCTGCCCAGGGGGTATCGTTTCCGGGGACTGGATGAACTGAACAACGCGGTGGACGAAATCGACCCGACAATCTACGGTTTTGAGGAGAAGCTGGGAGCTATAGAGACGAGCAGGTGATTTGGGATATTGTTTTACCAAATTGTCCACAACTTTAAAAAAAAATTGACGGGGCCGGCGTCCCCGGCGAACGCGTCCCCGGCGGGTGCATCTCCTGCGGGTACACCCCCTGCGGGTGCACCCCCTGTGGGGAGTTCGTTGGCTTCAGGTAAGGGCCGGGCGTCGGGGCGGCGATTCGGAATGCCCGCTTCCTGTCGGGAAGCTCTTTGTCGGAAGGGAAAGTTCATGGAATCTATGGTTTTGCTTTTGAAAAACGGAGAGCTGTATGCTCCCGATTACGTCGGTATCGTGGACGTTCTCGTCCTGAACGGAAAGATCGCCGCGATCGAAAGAGGGCTGGATTTCAACTGCACGGGGCTTGGGGCCAACGTCCTGAACCTGCGCGGGATGCGCCTGACGCCGGGGTTTATCGACGGGCACGTTCACATCATCGGCGGGGGCGGGGAGGGAGGATTCCACAGCCGCACTCCGGAGGTGACGCTTTCGGCCATCACGCGGTGCGGCGTCACGACCGTCGTCGGGGTTCTCGGCGTCGACGGGACCACCCGCCATCTGGAGTCTCTGCTGGCGAAGGCGAGAGGCCTGACCCACGAGGGGATCACCGCGTACATGTACACGGGGTCCTGCGAGCTGCCCCTGATCACCCTGACGGGCTCGACCCGACGCGACCTCGTTCTCATCGACGAGGTGATCGGGACGGGGGAAGTCGCGATCTCCGATCATCGTTCGTCCGTCCCCACCGTGACGGAGCTGATCCGCATCGCGTCGGACACGCGCGTCGGCGGAATGCTGTCCGGCAGGGTCGGGGTGCTGAACCTTCACGTGGGCGGCGGCAAGGAGGGGTTCAGCAATGTGTTCAAAGTGCTGAAGGACTCGGAGATCTCCATCCGGCATTTTCTGCCGACCCACGTGACGCGCAGCCGCGACGTTTTCGAGCAGGCGAAAATTTTTGCGACCCTCGGGGGCACGATCGACATGACCGCCGGCATGAGCGAGGCCGACGGCTTCACCGGGGCCATCGACATCAGCGATGCCGTGAACTCCTGCCTCGAAAGCGAAATTCTGATCGAAAATATCACGATCAGCTCCGACGGCAACGGCAGTACGGCTGTTTTCGACCGGGAAGGGCGCGTGAAGAAGCTGCTCGTCACGAAGCTGGACGGCCTGCTCAGGGAGCTGAGGACGCTGGTCGCCGGCGGACTGGACCTGTCCATGGCGCTTCGTCCCTTCACCTCGAACGTGTCCAGGGTTCTGGGGCTTCCTGAAAAGGGGCGGATCGACGTCGGCTGCGACGCCGACATCACGGTGCTCGACGGCGACATGAACGTGCACAGCGTCATTGCCCGCGGGCGCGTAATGATCGATGGAGGCCGCGCGGTCGTGAAGGGCACCTTCGAGGACCCCGATGATTGAGCCCCACAAACCCGTTCAAGACTCATACGCCCGACTTCGCCATGACAGGGACGAAACATCCGATCGGGGGTTCCAGGGGGGCCAGCACCCTTCCCATTTAGAAATCTCAGGAAGGGGCAGACTCCGAGGCCCAGGGCCGAGCGAGCGAGGGAACACGTTCCCCTGCCCCCATGGGCTTCTATGACCCGGCCGAACATCGCGGCCATCCTGAAAAGCCTTCCCGACCGGCCCGGCGTGTACATCATGAGGGACGCCGGGGGGGAGGTTCTCTACGTGGGCAAGGCCAAACGGCTGAAGCGCAGGGTAGCGTCCTATTTCAGGCACTCGAACTTCGCGTCGCCGCGCCTGCGCAAACTCGTCGAGATGGTGGAGGACATCTCCATCCTGCGCACCGAGAGCGAGGCCGAGGCTCTGATCGTCGAGAGCAAGCTGATCCGGCGCTACTCTCCCTTTTTCAACGTGGACCTCAAAATGTCCGACCGTTATCCTTATATACGCATCACGAACGAGCCCTATCCGCGCCTGATGGTGACCCGCAAAAAGGAGGACGACGGTTCGGTTTACTTTGGCCCCTGGGTCAGCGCCGGGAACATTCGCACCCTTCTGCGGCTGGTCGAACGATATTTCCCGCTGAGAAACTGCAAAACCGAGGTCCTGAGACCCAACCCCGACCGCCGGCCCTGCATCGAGCATTCCCTTGGACATTGCATGGGGCCCTGCGCGAACCTCTGCAGGGAGGCCGAGTACCGGGAGCGCGTGAACGACGTTATTTTGCTGCTGCAGGGCAACACCGCCGAGCTGGTGGAACGGACGCGGCGACGCATGGACGCGGCGGCGAAAAGCATGGCCTTCGAGGAGGCCGCGCGATACCGCGACACGATCCGCGCGGTGTGGAAGGTCTCGCGCCAGCGCGTGTCCGAGGCCCTGCAGGAGGACCTGGACTCGGACACGTGGAACGTCCTGGTCAGGTTGCAGGAAACGTTCGGCCTGAAAAACCTCCCCTGGCGCATCGACGCCTTCGACATCTCGCACATGTCGGGGCACGAGACCTACGGGTGCTGCATCGTTTTCGAGCAGGGCAGGCCCAACCCGTCGCTGTACCGGCGCTTCAAAATCCGTTCTCTCCAGGACGGGGAGGTCGACGATTTTCGCTCCATGCAGGAGACGGTGCTGCGCCGCTACCGTCACGCGCTGGAGAGCGCCGAACCGATGCCGCAGTTTATCCTGATCGACGGCGGTCCGCAGCAGCTCGCGTTCGCGATGAAGTCCTTCGAGGAACTGAAGCTGAACATCCCCGTCGTCGCGCTGGCCAAGGAGGAGGGCTGGTCTGCCTGCCCGGACGTTCCGAGCCTCTGCGTCTGTCCCTCGACGATCCCGTGCTGAGGCTTTTGCAGCGCCTGCGCGACGAGGTCCACCGCTATGCCGTCACCACGCACCGCAACGCCAGGTCCGGCCGCCTGCGCCGCTCCGTTCTGGAGGAGATACCCGGCATCGGCAAAACGAGGGCGGCGCAGCTCATCGTGAAGTTCGGAAGCGTCCACCGCATAGCGATGCTGAGCCCCGAGGAGCTCAGTTCCGTCCCCGGCCTGGGGGTGGGGAAAACCCTCGCAAAAAAAATCGTCGATCACCTCAAAGGAGAATCAGAGGGCTAAAACGACTTCAACACAACATTTTATGGAAAATTTGTGGAGGATTGATGGAATATTTTACAAAGTTTTTTTACTCTTTTTAAATAAGCGTATTCCCATAGCAGAGAATTTATGGCATAATGTGGTCGGGCTTACATGTACGACCATGTATCCAAAGGAA
>JAISSA010000043.1 GCA_031273365.1 Synergistaceae bacterium | reverse complement strand
ACCCCTGCTCGCCGTTTTCCCATTATTTCAGCTTAAAGCCAGAATATCGCTTTCGTCGAGTCCTGTGCACTTCTTTATGGTTTCAATGGAAAGGCCTTCAGCGCGCATCGAGTACGCGACCTCCATTGCCTTTTCTTCCTTCGCGTCGCGTATCTGAATTTCCCTTACCGCCTCGTCTATCGGGATAAGCTGCATTTTCCATGCCTCCCTCACTTTAGGGTCAATCTTTTTATCTCCAATCCTCAATATACGGTAAATAAACTTCTGAATGGTTCGCATTTTACCTGTATCGTAGCCGCGCGCCTTCGTCAGGCTGAGAAGCTCCAGCGAATATTTTCCACGGTCTCCGGGATTCTCGCCGGCGTCGAGCATTCTTTTGGCCGCAAGGATCGCTACGGCGAAAACGCGCCCGTCGCGCTTCAATTCCTCCGCATCCGCGCTTGCCACGTGGTAAACGCTAAATTTGTATATTATACCAATCTCCGGCTCTTACGTCTCTACCCTTTTCCCCCTGTGCCATGTAATACGCAGAGAGAAGGCCGGAACCCCATGGTTTCGCTTAAGAGGTCAGGTCTGGATTTTCCCGCCGGGCGGGGCGATATGTCCACGTCATTCAATGTCATTCAATCATACCGCACCTGCCGACGGCCCGCGGTAAGGTGTTATAATAGTCCCCGGACGAGTGGCACAGACGACCGCCGCGGCGCCGATACGTCGGAGCCGCGGAGGAAAGTCCGGGCTCCGCAGGGCAGGATGCCGGGTAACGCCCGGTCGGCGCGAGCCGAAGGAAAGCGCCACAGAAAACAAACAGCCCGCAGGAAGACCGAGCGGGTAATGGTGAAAAGGCAGGGTAAGAGCCTACCGAATGCGGTGTGAGCCGCATGTCAGGCAAGCCCCATCCGGAGCAAGATCGAATAGGGGGGGATGAGGCGGCCCGCTGACCCCCGGGTCGATCGCTTGAGGAACGCCGCGAGACGTTTCCCAGATAAATGGTCGTCACATACAGAACCCGGCTTACGGGCTGCTCGTCCTTTACTTTCAATAAGCAGAGACAAAGACTTTAAATTGAAGAGACTTTTAGCTCATATATAATGATTTAAAAGTCCCTTCATTTATCATGGATTGATGCTATGGTGAAATGAATGCCATGGAACGTGCAATAATGTAACATGCCTGTTAAATTTTCAGTATCCATTTTCAGCGGGCAGGGGCGGGAACTTTCTCTCCTGCTCCGATCTGAACCAGGCATGGAGAGTTTAGAAGATTTTTATATGAAAGGTTTTTAAAAAATGGCCTTTGAACACAGCCCGGTGCTTCTGGAGCAGGTGATCGCGGAACTGCGGCTCAGCGGACCCGAGGAGAAAGAAAAAAGAGAAAAACGAATTGTCGACTGTACGCTCGGCCTGGGGGGTTATTCCGAAGCGATCCTGACGACCTGCCCGGAGGCGGTGGTCTATGCTCTCGACAGGGATCGCGCCGCGATTGAAGCGGCGCGGACGCGTCTTTTGGAGTATGGCGATCGTTTCAGGGCATTCCACGCAAATTTTGGCGATATGGAGGAAGTTCTGGGGGAATTTTCACCGCTGGACGCCTTCGTGTTCGACCTCGGGGTGTCCAACATGCAGTTGACCGAGGCGGACAGGGGTTTTTCGTTTCAGCATAACGGCCCTCTCGACATGAGGATGAACCCCGACGGAGCGGCGCAAAGCGCGGCAGACGTCCTGAGCGGGCTGAGCGCCGCCGAACTGGAGGAGATCTTTCGAACGTATGGAGAAGAGCGGCACGCGAAACGAATCGCGACGAAGATCGAGGAGAGCCGGAAGCGCGGGCGTGTCCCCGCCACGACGGAGGAGCTGGTCGCCCTGATACGGGAGACTCTTCCGGCTCCGGTGCAGAGAAAAATGGGAACTCACCCGGCGCGCCGCGTTTTTCAGGCGCTTCGAATTTACGTCAACGACGAGCTGGGAGAGCTGAAATCCGGACTGAAGGGCGTTAAAACGCTGGCGAACACGAAGGCGACGGTGGTCGTCGTCTCTTATCACTCTCTGGAGGACCGAATCGTCAAACACACGTTCAGGACGTGGGACAGGGAGGAAAAAAAAGGAGCTGTGCTGACAAAACATCCGCTCGTCCCCGATTCTGAAGAAACGGGGAGAAATTTCAGGGCACGCAGCGCGAAGCTTCGGACCTTCCGTTTTTTTTGAGGCGGCGGGGCCCGGATGCCCGAGGCTCGACACCCGGGATTTGATGAACGGACAGCCACGCAGATTCAATCGAGCAGGGGGTAAAGGCTATGCAGGAGGCAGGTATACAGAAAAAAAAGGCGTCTTCGAAGCCTTTGTTGATACTGACCATGGTCGTATTCATCGCGATCGTCGTTTTGGGTTTTCTCAGATTCCATGCCTCACGGCTTGAGTATCTCCTGAACACCGTCTACAGGAACATAGAGCGTTATTCCACGGAGGAAATGGAGCTGAAACAGGCGTATTCCGGTTTGTCCTCGCCCACCAGAATATACAGCTACTGCAGGGACGTTCTGGGCATGGACAGGGCCAGAAACGTCGAGATGATTCAGGTGAATCCTGTCCACCTCGCGTCCGCGCCCGAGGTGGAATCGAAGAAAAGCTGGCGTTCGAGCCTGTTTTCGTTTTTTGGCCTTACCATTAACTGACGCTGCACGAGTCAGCCGTCAGTAAAGGGCGTTATGACGTCGAAACGCTATTTCTTCAGTCCGTGGTGCCTGTTTGTTCTGTTTTTTGGTTTTGTGTTCTGGAAGCTCTTTGAATACCACTGTTTTCCGGACCCCCGCGTACTGACGCAGTCCCAGCGGCAGTACTGGAGCAATATTCCCGTCAGGGCCAACCGCGGCTTCATCCAGGACAGCAGGGGCAACATCCTGGCGCTTTCCCTTCCCGTGTCCAGTTTTTTCATCGACCCCGAGCACTGGTCGCCCTCCGATGCGCCCGCTCTGAAGGAATTGATCCCGAATTCCACGTATGAGAAAATTTCCGGGCCTCTCAGCGGCCGCTTCGTCTGGCTGATGCGCAGGGCCGACCCCCAGGTGGCTCGAAAAATCCTGTCGCTCGACCTGAAGGGCGTCTATGAAATAAAGGAAAAAAAGCGGGAGTATCCCAACGGGCCTCTCATGGCTCACGTGCTGGGTTTTTGCGACATTGACGACAATGGACAGGCGGGGCTCGAGCTGGCATGGGACTCCATCCTTTACGACCCCCCCGGTTACAGAGTTCTGGTGCGGCAGGCCGGAGGACGGGTTCCGGATGTTGGGCACGGGCGCGACGCCTACGGCAGCGGCATTTCGAGGATCACCCTGACGATCGACGTCAGAATTCAGTACGTCGTGGAGAAATATCTGAACGAAACGGCGCTGGAACACGGCGCCAAATGGGGCGCGGCCATCTGCATGGACCCCGGCACGGGGGCGCTGCTCGCCATGGCGAGCTGGCCGTTTTTCAACCCCAACAACCGCGAGGAGCTGGGCAATGCGAAAGCTCTCCTGAACAACGCGGTAGGCAGGGCCTACGAGCCCGGGTCCACCTTCAAGCCGATCTTTATGGGCATCGCCCTCGAGGAGGGGCTGGTGCGCGTCAGCGAGAAATTCACCTGCCCCGCGCGCCTCAGGGTCGCCGACGGCTTTGTCACCGAGGCCTCTTCGCAGGCCATGGGGCAACTGACCGCGGCCGAAATCCTCATGAAATCCTCGAACGTGGGCATGGCGCAGATCGGTATCCGCAGCCGCCCTTTCGACATGTATCGCACCCTGCTCGACTGGGGCTTCGCGAAGGTCAGCGACGTGGAGCTCAGGGGAACGGAAAAGGGTCTGCTCGCCTCTCCGGAACAGTGGCGCGGCGTCATTCCCGCGAACATTTCCTTCGGCCAGGGGCTTGCCGTGACCCCGCTGCAGCTCATCACCGCCATGGCGCCTGTCGTCAACGGAGGCAGGCTCATGAGCCCGTGGCTCATTCAGGAGGTGGTCGAGTCCGCCGGGGACGTCATCTATAAGGGACGCCCTCAGCTCGTGCGCGAGGTCCTGACGCCCGAGACCGCCGAATGGCTGCGCGCGGTGATGAGGGATATCGTGCTCTCCGGAACGGGGAGGCAGGCCAGCAGCCCCGTCACGGCCATAGCGGCGAAAACGGGAACGGCGCAGGTCGCGGAGAAGGGTAAATACGTGCAGGGACGTTATGTTTCGTCCTTTGTGGGTTTCTGGCCCTATGAAGCGCCTCAGTATCTCATGCTCCTCCTTATAGGCGAGCCCACCGGCGGCAAGTACTACGGAGGCGAGATCGCCGCGCCCATGTTTAAAAAAATCGTCGAAGACATGGCCGATCTGGAGATCTTTAAAACCGACAGGGGACGCGCCCAACGAGGGAGAGAAACGACATGAAATTTTCGACGCTGGTTGAAATCCTGTGGCAAAAAGGCTTTGATCCCGGCATCAATAACTGCGACGGAAAAGATCCCTCGATCTCCAACGTGTTTGCGGACAGCCGGAGAGTGCTGCCCGGCTCCTTATTCTGTTGCATCAGAGGGGAAAAAAGCGACGGGCACGCTTATGCCGCGGTTGCACGGGAGGCGGAAGCCTCCGCGCTCGTCTGCGAATATCCGGTGGAGACCGACCTTCCCGTGATCCTCGTCAAATCGGTTCGGGAGGCTATGGGGACGATTGCGGCCGCGGTGTACGGCTATCCGGCCGAAAAGCTTCTGATGGCGGGCGTGACGGGAACCAACGGCAAAAGCACGACGACGTTCATTCTGCGCAGCGTCCTTCAGGCGGCGGGGGTCCGAACCGCCCTCGCGGGGACGATCGTGGAAAGCGACGGAGTGCGGGAAAGAGACGCGGAGCGGACCACTCCGGAAAGCTGCGATCTTCAGCGCCTGCTCGCCGCCGCGGTCAAAAACGGATGCGGGGCCTGCGTGATGGAGACGTCGTCCCACGGCCTCGCGGTGGGACGCCTGAACGGATGCCGGTTCGACATCGGCGTTTTTACGAATCTCAACCCCGAACATCTGGACTTTCATGGCGACATGGAAAGCTACTTTCAGGCAAAACGCCTGCTGTTCACGCGGTACGCGAAAGAGGCTCCGGTTTTTGCGGTCAACGCGGACGATCCATGGGGCGCCCGTCTGCTGGAGGAGTTCCCGGAGGCGGGAAGTTTTGGCTTTTCCGACGTCGAAGAGATGAAGCTCAGCATGGAAGGGGCCGCCTTCACGATTCAAACGAAAAACCCGCCCCGATTTTCAGATTTAAAGAGCCTTCCGGTAAAAAGTCCTCTGGTGGGCAGATATAACGTCGCCAACGTTCTGGCGGCCGTCGCCGCTTTGAGGGGCCGGGTGAGCGACGCCGACGTCGCGAGGGGACTGTCCGCCATTCCCCAGGTCCCGGGGCGTCTCGAAAAACACGAAATGTCGAACGGCGCTCTCTGCATCATCGATTTTGCCCACACTCCCGAGGCCCTTCGCAATGCCCTTTCGGCCGTGCGCGATTTTTGCCCCGGCAGGCTGATCTCCATTTTTGGACACGGCGGGGGCCGCTACGCGTCCAATCGACCCGCTCTGGGAAAGACCGCCGCCTCGCTGGCCGATCTGATCATCGTGACGATGGACAACCCGCGCGACGAGGACCCGGCCCTGATCGCCGAAAGCATCGTGCAGGGGATCGAAAGCCAGGGCGGAGGAACGCGATATCAGGTTATACTGGACAGGAAGGAAGCGATTTTCACCGGCCTGAGCATAGCGGGCCCCGGCGATGTGCTGCTCGTCTCCGGCAAGGGACCCGAAAAATTCCTGACGATCCGGGACCGAAAAATACCCTATAACGACGCAGAGACAGTTGTAGAATGGGAGAAGCTTGCAAATTCCTGAAGGAGAATTGCATGATGGAGGACAGACTTTCGATTCGGGAAATGTTCGCTCTGTGCGATATCGACGCTTCCTGCGACGCGCCCTTTCCCTCCCATCTGGCCTCGGACAGCCGGGACGTGACGCCCGGCGGAGCGTTCGTCGCTCTGGAGGGAGAGCGGGTCGACGGGCACAGCTATATTGGACGGGCGATCGAAAACGGGGCGGGACTGATCATTGGGCGCAGGGGGAAATGTCCCCCGTCGCTTCCCGTTCCCTGCGTCGAGCTCTCCGACCCCGAGCGCGGGCTTGGAGAGCTGGCGGCCCGTTACGTGGAACGCGTCGCCCCCCGGGAGGTCATAGCCGTGACGGGAAGCGTCGGCAAGACCACGACGCGGGAGGCAATTCGTCGCGTGCTGGGCGGGCGTTTCAGGCTTCATTCGGCCGTGCGCAGTTTCAATACGCTCATCGGCTGCAGCCTGACGATTCTGGGAATGCCCCTCAACGCGAAAATTCTGCTGCTCGAGTTCGGCGCCAGCAGCATGGGAGAAATACGCGCCCTGACGCGCCTGTTTCGACCGACGATCGCTCTGATAACCGGGATTGCGCCGGTGCATCTCGCCGGGTTCGGCTCGCTGGAGGGAGTGCTCAGGGCCAAGATGCAGATCGCCGAATCCGACCGGCTCAGGTATTTTTTGTACGACAGCGACAGCCCTCTCCTGCAAAAAGCCGCCTTACGGCTGCCGGGGCTCGTGCGCACGTTTGGAGTGGGACGAAAAAATGGAGACTACCGAATCGGAGAAACGCTCTTTCAAATGGAGAACGGGGCCCCTGTTCTCTCCTTCGACCTGAAGGGGCCCATCGGGAGGTGCGCCTGCAAGGTCGGACTGTGGGGAGAAAAGCTGGCCATGCCCGCGGCGATGGCCATAGCCGTCGGAAACCTGGCGGGACTTTCCATGGAAGATTGCGGGCTTGCCCTGCGCAGCTTCACGAGCCTGCCGGGCAGGGGGCGCGTGCTGTCGCTGCCCGCTTCCGGGCGAAATCGATTTGTGGTGGACGACGCCTACAACGCCAATCCCGCCTCCATGCGCTCGTCGCTGGAGACGTTCGCCGCGCTGAGAACGGCAGGCAAAAAATTCGCGGTCCTGGGCGACATGCGCGAGCTGGGCGGGGAGGAAGTTTGCTATCATAAGGAGCTGATTCCCGTCATCAACACCCTGGACGCCGCGATTTTCGTGGGCAGTCTCTGGAAAAGGGCTTTTCTTGAATCCGGGGTTTTTGGGGAATTCAAAGAACCTGGAGAGTTTAAAGAAAAAGAGAATAAACATGGCAGGTGGCGTTTTGTGGAAAAATGGCGGGATGCGGTCGAGGCGCTCAGGGTGAATACGGATTGGGAGGGGCTTCTGATAAAGGGCTCCAACAGCCTGGGCCTTGAAAATGTGGCGGGGTGGGTATCGCACGCGCCGGAGTACGTCGACGGGTGATGCGATACGCCGTCGCGTCCGGAATCGTGAGCTTTCTTCTGGGGCTGGCGCTTCAGTGCCTGTGGATTCGGGTACAGCGCCGGCTGCACGTGACTCAGGCCCAGAAAAGTTACGGCGTCGGCATCGACGTCGAAGTCAAGGCGTCCACGCCGACAATGGGGGGCGTTGTTTTCATCGCTCTGGCGCTCTCCGCTTTTCTGGCGGCCCGCAGCCCGGATGCCCTGCGCTTCTGGAGTCTGCCTGTGGCCTGCGGCGTCATCGGCTTTGTGGACGATCGGCTCAAATTTCTGAACCGGTCGAGCGAGGGCTTCAGCAGTCTTCAGAAGCTGTTCGTTCAGGTGCTCGTCGCCTTCCTCTGGGTCCTGCAGGCGTTGCGGCAGAACGGCCTTTCTCTGTGGCCCGGGCTCAGTTGCCCCCCCTGGGCGGCCGTGCCTTTCACCGTTCTGGCGACGGTCGGGATGATGAACGCCGTCAACGTGACGGACGGGCTGGACGGGCTGGCCGGAGGGGCCTTCATGATCTCCCTGGCCGTTCTGGGCTGCCTGCTTCCCCGCTCTGAGTTCATTTTTTCAGCTTTTGCCGTCCTTTTTGGCATGGCGGCGAGCTTTTTGATCTACAACGCACGACCGGCGCTTATCTTTATGGGCGACACGGGGTCGCATTTTCTGGCCGGAGCGCTTGTCGCCCTCTGCGTGGAGGGCGGCGTCATTCTTGCGCTCCTGTCCGCCGGCTTTCTGTTCGGGATAGAACTTCTTTCGTCGGCCGTTCAGATCGTGTCCATCCGGGGCTTCGGAAGGAAGGTCTTCAAAATGGCCCCGCTGCATCACCATTTTCAGCTCATGGGATGGAACGAGACGACGGTGACGACGCGTTTTCTGGTTGTTCACGCCGTCTGCTCCGCGCTGTTGGCGGCGCTCGGCGTCATAATTTCAGGCTTTTGACGAAACGGGTGAAATTTGATGAGTACGGGAACGGATTGGAACTCCAAACGGATTACGATAATCGGAGCGGGCGTCAGCGGAACGGCGCTGGCGCTGCTGGCGCGACGCCTGGGCGCGGAAGTTTTCGTGTCGGAGGAACGAAACACCATTCTCCCCGAGGTCGCCGAGGCCCTCGGAAAGGAGGATATCGCGTGGGAGGTGAGCGCGCATTCCTCCCGGGCCTTCGACGCCGACGTCCTGCTGCTCAGCTCGGGGATTCCGCCGAACGCTCCCTGTCTGGAGGAGGCGAAGCGACTGGGGCTTCCCGTCGTCGGAGAGCTGGATTTCGCCGTTCCCCATATCCGGGGACGAATCGTCGGCGTGACGGGATGCAACGGAAAGAGCACGCTGACGGCCCTGACGGGACATATTCTGCAGAAGACGGGCTTCAAAACGGCCGTGGGCGGCAACATCGGTTCCGCAGCGTCGCTTTTTACGGAGGAAGCGTTCGACTTCGTGGTGCTCGAGCTCAGCAGTTTCCAGCTCCACTGGGCTCATGAGCTGAGGTGCGAGGTGGCGATCGTCACCAATCTCGCGCCGGACCACATCGACTGGCATGGAAGTTACGAGGCCTACGTCGCGGCCAAGGCCAAGATACTTTCTCTGCAGGACGCGAAGGGATGGGGCATCGTGCAGGACCGCGACTGCGACGCGCTTGGCCTGCAAAAATTCGACAGGACCGTCGTCCTGAGCTGGGAAGAAGCGCCGGTACATAAAACCGCGGGGCACGTCTTCATGGGCGAGGACGCCGCCGTGCTGCGCATGGGGGAAAGGGTGCATCCGCTTTTCCGCTACGGGGACGTGAACCTTCTGGGAAAACACAACATGGAAAACGTCGCCATGGGCCTTACCGCGGCGTATTTACTGGACGTCGCCGTTACGGACGTCGGAGAATTTCTCTCCGATTTTCACCCCCTGCCGCATCGCTGCGAGCTCGTCGGGACGGTCAATGGCGTCATGTACGTCGACGACTCCAAGGGAACCAACGTTGCGGCCTCCGTAACGGCTCTCACGTCCATCGCGGGACGCAAGGTCGTCATTCTGGGCGGAAAGGGCAAGGGAGAGGATTACGCTCCCCTGGCGGAGGCCGTCGCGCGGGAGGCCGACGCTGCCGTCGTGCTGGGGGCCGAGAAGGCGAACATGCAAAAGGCCCTGAAGGACGCGGGGTATTCGGCCGTCTGCGAGGTCGCCGACATGCCCGAGGCGGTGAGGACGGCCCATCGGCTGGCCCGGCCTGGCATGGTCGTTCTGTTGTCGCCGGCCTGCACGAGCTGGGACATGTACCCAAACTACGGGAAGAGAGGGGAGCATTTCCGCTCTCTCGTCCGTCAGCTGAGGCTTGAATCGTGAACGGGCCGCAGCCCCGCCGGAACCTCTGCCTTCTCTGGGCGATCCCGCTTCTGCTGAGCCTCGGGGGGATCATCATGATCGCCTCTCTGACGTCCCAGAACGGCGTCAAAGAGGGAAACCTCTACGGGCCAACCCTCAGACAGGCTCAGTTTCTGGTGATAAGCCTCGTTCTCATGTGCTGCACTTATCTGACGCCCCTGTCCCTCATTCGTAATCTGAGCTGGTTTTTCTGGCTGACGGCCGTTTTGATGACCTTCGCCACGCTGATACCGGGGCTGGGGGTGAAGGTCGGAGGCGCGCGCAGGTGGCTGAATTTCGGTTTTATACAATTTCAGCCGCTGGAGATGCTGCTGCTGGCCGTGCCCCTTTTTCTGGCCGATCGCCTGGATGCCTCCCGGCGCGAGAAATTTCGGGGTTTTTTCAGGCCGACCTTTCTGCTGGCGATGGTTTCCACCAGCCCCCTTTTCTGGCAGCCCAACATGGGGGGAATCGTTCTCGTCTTTGCCCTCTGCCTGTCGATGCACGTGGTGGCCCGGGGATGGAAGTATCCTCTTCTGGGGGCGGCGATTCTGCTCGCGCCGTTTCTGGCGATGATTTACATGGAGCCGTACCGCCTGAGACGCCTTCTGGCCTTTCTCGATCCATGGAGCGATCCCATGGGCAAGGGCTTCCAGATCATTCAGGGACTCGTCGCCTTCAGCAACGGAGGCATTCTGGGCGTCGGCATAGGAAAGGGCCTTCAGAAGATGAACTACCTTCCCGCAGCCCACACGGACTATATTTTCCCCGCCATAGGAGAGGAGTTCGGCCTGCTGGGGACGCTGATCGTCGTCCTGTGCTACGCGACCTGGACGTGGATGTCCTACAGGCTGTACCGGCACTCCGCCGACAACTACACGTCGCTTCTGATATGGGGTCTCACGGCCTCCGTCCTGTTTCCCATGTTCGTCAACCTGGGCGGGGTCATGAAGCTGATGCCGCTCACCGGCATTCCCCTTCCGTTCGTCAGCGCCGGGGGAAGCGCCCTCGTGTTCATGTGGATCAGGGTGGGGATCCTCATGCGTCTTGCCCGGGAAACGAGCGGCCCGGGGTTCATGAATTCGGCGGTCTGAGGCAGGGGTGCGAACGATGGCGGGAACGGTTCTGATCGTCGCCGGGGGGACGGGCGGCCACATTTTTCCGGCGCTCGCCTTCGGACAATGGCTCCGGTCGCAAAAAAAAGCGGAGCGGGTAGCGTACATCTCGGGCAATCGCGCTCTGGAGGCCGAAATTTACGCTTCACAGGGAATTGTTCCGGAATGCCTGCCTCTGTCCGGTTCTCCTCTGGGCACTTCTTCCGTCCTGCAGGTCGTTCGCCGTTCGTCGAGCCTTTTCGGCGCTTTTTTTCGGACGGGAAAAATCATGAGACGCCTCCGCCCGGACCTCTGTTTCCTGTTCGGCGGTTACGTCTCGCTGATGCCTCTTTTGTGGTGTCGCCTTCTGAGGATTCCCGCGGTCATGCACGAGCCGAACGCCTGCGCCGGGAAGGTGACGCGCCTCGCGTCCCGCCTCGGGGTGAGCGTCGCCGCGGGGTGGAACGAATGCCGGGGCCTGAGTGCGCCTTTCGTGACCACGGGGATTCCCGTTCGACGCGTCAAAAAGATGGAAAGACGCGACGCCGCCCGTGCCCTGAACGCCGACGCTGGGGAAGACCTCGTGATCGGGGTGATCGGGGGGTCGCTCAGCAGCGCCTCGCTGAATGCGCTGCCCGGAAAACTGATGGAAGCGCTGAGAAGCGGGACGACGGATGGAAAGGAGCGTCGTCCCGCTTTTGTCGTCCTCGGCGACCCGCCCGGCGTTGCCGTTCCGTCGATCCACTTTGTGGGCAGGCGCTGGGATACGGCGCCCTTCTATTCTCTCATCGACGCCGCGGTCTGCCGTGCCGGGGCCTCCACTCTGGCCGAGCTCGCGTTGTACGGGATCCCGGCCCTCGTCGTGCCCTGGTCGGATTCCGCCGACGGCCATCAGGAGGCGAACGCCCGATGCTTTGCCGCGATGACCGGGAACCCCGTCTGGGTCGAGAAAAAGACCAAAGACGCCGCCGGCCTCGATGACGCTTTTACGAGACTCCTGGCCCTGTGCCTGTCCCCGGACAGACCCCGCGCATCCGGCTTCGCCCCTCACCTGAACGCTGAGGCGGCCTCGCAGAACCTGTGGCAAATCGGCCTGAAGCTCTGTCCGGAACGTTTCCCTCCTCTGGTATAATACCGGAAGGATTTTCAGTATATTTTATGTATTTTGCTTGTTTTGGATATTTTTCGGTAATGTCTTGATGGTAATCAAAGCAGTCCCCGTTTAAACTTTACGAGGCAGGTTTCGTTCAGGCCGTCGCAGGGGACCGGCGAAGACCGGAAACCGGGCAGGCTCTGCCTCTCTGAGTTTAAATGAATTTAGTTGAATAAATTTAACAGGGCAGCACTGTTGTCTGCGGAAAAGGCCAGGGAGAAAATCGATGAAGAAGAAAATTAAACCGAACCCCATTAAAAAGAACCCCGTGGGAAAGTCGACGCTGTCATGCACGGCATAAGAGAACTCGAAGGCATTGAACGGATTCATCTCGTGGGCATCGGCGGCGCGGGCATGAGCGCGCTGGCCCTGCTTTTGTCGGAGGCGGGTTTTGACGTCAGCGGGTGCGACCTCTCCCGAACCGAGTACGTGACCATGCTGGAAGAACGGGGACTCGAGTGCGCGCCGGGGCATTCGCCCTCCCACATCGAGCGCTTTCTTCCGCAGCTGGTGGTTTACAGCAGCGCCGTCAATTCCGGGCACGAGGAGCTCGCCGCCGCCCGGAAGGCGGGGATTAAAACGGAGGGAAGGGGACGGGTTCTCAGCTGGATGTTCAACGCGCACCGGGGGATTGGTGTGGCGGGCGCGCACGGCAAGTCCACGACGTCGTCCATGATCGGCCTGATTCTGGATCGCGCGGGGCGCGCCCCAACCCTGGCCGTCGGAGCGGAGATCTGTGACCTCGGCGTCAATGCCCGGCACGGAAAAGGGGACCTTTTTGTCGCGGAGATCGACGAAAGCGACGGATCGTTCGAATTTTTCAGCCCGGCCGTGACGGCGATAACGAACGTCGACTGGGATCACGTCAACTACTTCCACACGAAACAGGCGGTTCTGGACGCCTTTATTCGCTTCGTCCGCGGGCGTGCTCCGCGGACGCCCCTTATCGTCTGCGCGGAGGACGAGGGATCGCAGTCGCTGATCGCCGCAGTGAAGGACGCGAATCCGGAGGAGGCGGCGCATATCGTGACCTGCGGATGGGGAAAATCGTGGAACTGGGGCGCGTTCGACGTTGTGCACAAAAAAGGCGGCGGCGTCGCGTTTTCCGTGGCCGTCGACGGAAAAGAGCGGGGAAGGGCGGAGCTGCTCGTTTCCGGAGATCATAACGTCATGAACGCGCTTGTGGCCTGCGCGGCGGCGACGTCGGTGGACGTGCCCCTCGAAAGCATCCTTCAGACCCTGAGCGAATTCAGGGGCGTGAGGCATCGGCTTCAAAAGGTGGGACAGAATCACCTCGTCGACGTCATCGACGATTACGGCCATCATCCCGCGGAGATCGCCGCGACGCTTTCCGCGATGCGCGGCATGTATCCGGACCGGCGGCTGGTGGTGGTTTTTCAGCCCCACCGCTACACGCGCACCTCCGCTTTTTACCGGCAGATCGCGTCCTCTCTGGCGGCCGCGGACGTGACGCTGCTGCTTCCCGTCTATTCCGCGGGAGAAGCGCCGACGGACGTCTCGTCGCGGGATATTTTCGAGATCATGCTGAAAGACGGCTGTCGCTGCCTCCTCTGCGGGGACGAAGAGGACGTCCTGTCTCAGCTGACAACCCTTCTTCGCGGGCAGGACGTTCTTCTGACTCTGGGAGCGGGCAGCGTCTCCCGCCTTGGCGGAGCGTATCTGGAGGCTCACCCTGAAACGTGACCTTCGAGCCCTCCCGAGTCGAGCGGACGCTTCGAGGAAACGGGGATCGTCGCCTCTTCCGGCGGTCGCCCGGCTTTCGTAAAGGTGCTCTTTCGTTTATAATAATATTATGAAAACAGAGAATCTGTGATGTGGAAGACGAGGCTGAAAAGTAGACTGCACTGTGTTTTTGAAGAAGAAAAAGACCTTTCCCCGCTCTCTGCGCTGGGCGTTGGAGGAAGGGTGGAACTTTTTGCGGAGCCGTCGAACGTCGAGGAAGCGTGTTCGATTTTCTGTCTGCGGGCCAATATGGGGTTTCCCCTCTATATTCTCGGCGGAGGGACGAATGTCGTCTTTCCGGACGGGAAACTGGAGGGTATGGTCCTTTCCACGCGGCGCATGACCGGCCGCCGGTGGATGACCGGGGACGACGAAACCGTACTGGAGGTCGGGGGGGGGCATCTCCTGTCTTCTGTGGTGCACGAGACCGTGAAAGAAGGTTTGTCGGGGGCGGAGTTCGCGTTGGGCATTCCCGGTACGGTGGGGGGCGCCGCAGCGGGTAACGCCGGAGCGGGAGGGCGAAGCGTCGGCGATCTTCTCGAGGAGGTCACGACGGTGGAGGCCGACGGCAGCCTCAGAAGGTGGAAACGGGGAGAATTCGAGTACGGTTATCGTTATTTTTCTCCTGCCGCGCCGAATCGTCTGGTCGCGCTCTGCAGGCTGAGGTTCAGGAGGGCTGCCCGCGGGGATGTCGATTGCGCGATCGGGGAATTTCGAAGAATGCGGTCGATTCAGCCGCAGGGAGCCAGAAGCGCGGGCTGCGCCTTTAAGAACCCCCCGCAGGACAGCGCAGGACGGTTGCTGGATTCCTGCGGATGTAAAGGTTTGCGGGTCGGCGGAGCCGTTGTTTCCGAGGCGCACGCAAATTTCATAGTGAACGGGGGCAATGCCGCCAGCGGCGATATTCTGCAATTGATGGCACTGTGTCGTGATATAGTATTTCGGAAGACGGGAGTGCGTCTCGAGCCTGAAATAAAATTGATGGGTTTCCCGGAAGGACTGCCTTCATTTTGAAGGAGATTCCGGAGGCCCTGGATTTTTTTGTCTGAGGTAACGTCTGTGGCTTTGAGGAGGACCCGGTGGTTTAAAACGGCGTTATTATCGATGTTTTTGGGGAGTTTATGGTGCCTGAACGAGCGTTATGCGTGGATGTCGCTTCGCGGATATCGTCTTACGGCGGGGAATTCGTTCGTGGAAAAACGCTTCTGGGATGTTTTTCCGGCCGAGTCTCTTCGTTTTTGGCCCTCGTTTCTCCAGGAGTCGCAAAATGTCGCATCTTTTCTGGAGAGAACGATTCCTGTCGAGGTCCGGACCCAATTGACGGGGTTCGGGACGTTTTCGACGACGGTGAGCCTCCTTTCTCCGTGGCTTCTGGTCGAATGGAGGGGACAGACCTGGTGTATTTCCAGAGAAGGACGAATGTGGAGCACCGCCGACGAAGATGCGCGGATCGGGGGCCTGAGGATCCCCGAAAAGCCGTTGTGGCGGATTGCCTCGTCCGATTCTTCCGGGGTGGATGAAGCTCCTCTCCCGAGAGGAGTTTTTTCGTCTCTTTTTCCTGTAAACATCATCGAAAATTTTCTGGAGGGATTTGGGAAAGCGTCCTGGTTTGAGAACGTAAGGGAAATCGCTCTGGAGCGCAGGGCGGGCGCCGATCTTTTCAGACTTCACTACGTGTCTGAGGAGCGAAAGTACACGATACTGATCCAGAGAAATCGAAGCGGATGGCAGGAATTGAACACGGCGCTCGAACATATTTTGAAACGCCTGCCGAAAGATGGCGGCAGCCGCCTGATCGACGCTACATATGAGAACAGGATTGTGGTCAGAGCTCTGTCTGAGGGTGCAGGAGAAGGGAGTTCGAAATAATTGTTCAGGGATCCGGACACCTTAGTAGGACTTGGCGTCGGTACCACCAGGATCACCGTGATCGTTGCGGAAAGGGATCGCCGTGCGCCTGAGTCGGCTCACATCATAGGTATAGGATCCGCTTCTTCTCTTGGTATACGCAAGGGCCTGATCGTGAACCTGGAGCAGGCCGTACGCTCTGTTCGAAACGCGTTGAGGGATGCCGAGAATATGGTCGGTTTTCAGCTGGAGGAGGCGATGGTCGCCTTTAACGCCAACGACGTCAACAGTGTGATGACGAGCGGGATGGTCTCGTTGCGGGGAGGTCCCCGTCCGGTTTCGGTCAACGACGTCGAGCGGGTGATCGAGGCGGCTCAGAGCGAGCTGACCATACCCGGGAACAAGGTGGCTCTGCATACGATCCCCGTCCAGTATTCCATCGACGGCAACTTTGGAATCGACGATCCGCTGGGCATGACGGGAATACGGCTCGAGATGGAGTTGCAGACCATCACCGTTCCGATGCCCTGTATCCATGACGTGGTCAACTGCGTGGTCAAGGCGGGCATCAGAGTGGAAGGGCTGGTGATCAAACCCCTCGCCTCCGCGCTTGGAGCGCTGACGGACGAGGAAATGAGGGTGGGCGTCATATCGATCTCTATCGGAGGAGGAACGACCGGCCTTACCTTTTACAGGGACGGACGCCCGATCAGGGTGAGCGTTATTCCCATCGGAGGGGACCACATCACCAGCGACCTGGCGACGGTCCTGCGCATCCCTCTGAACAGGGCGGAGGAATTGAAAAAGAAACTTTTTTCCACGCCGGAAAAGGACCTCTTCGTCGTTGCGGACTCGAGAGGAACGCCTGAAAGGACCATCGATCCGAACATGGTGCTCGAGGTGATCGCATCCCGGCTGGAGGAGTTGTTTCTGGAGTACGTGCAGGCTCAGATACCCGAGCGTGACCCCCATCATTTCCCCGGGGGTATTGTTTTATCGGGAGGGGCGGCGAAAATGCCGGGCATCGAAACCCTTCTGACGGATATCTTCAAAATGCCGGTACGCGTGGCCAGTCCTCTGGATTATTACCAAATGCCCCCGGGCCGCAACGACACCAGTTTCATTAACGCTACGGGGATAATACGTTATATTTTATGTAAGGAGCGCAACCCTTACAGCTTTATAGATTCGCCGGTGTCGCATTTGCGTTTGGGCGTGCGCGTCAGAGAGCCGCGTGACGTGAAGGCCCCTTACAGCCAGTACGGGTCCGACAGGCCCGTAAAAACGGGAAGCGGAGGGCAAAGCGTGAAAAACGTTCTGGAGAAAATAAAAGAGTCTCTGAAGGAGCTCTTTTTATGATGTGGCGGATAGTTCGTTCCGACAGGCGGGGAGGCAGGTAAGCATGGAGCAGGATCAGGTTTTTCAACTTCCCGAGCTAAAACAGCGGGAGCATATTCTCGTTATGGGCGTGGGGGGCGGCGGCGGCAACGCCCTCAATCACATCATCGAAAGCGGGCTCGAAGGAGTCGAGTTCGTTGCCGCGAACACGGACGCCAAGGCATTGAGCCTGAACAAAGCCCCGCACAGGATTATTTTGGGAGAGAAGCTGACCGGGGGGCTTGGGGCCGGTGCCGATCCTCAGGTGGGCATGGATGCCGCCAAGGAATCCATAGAGCGCATACGGGAATACATCACCGGGGCCAATATGGTCTTCGTGACCGCGGGGATGGGCGGAGGCACGGGCACCGGAGCTTCGCCCGTCATCGCCGAGGTGGCGAAGGGGTTGGGCATCCTCGTCGTCGGCGTGGTGACGACGCCCTTCAGCTTCGAGATGAAAAGGCGCTCCAAAGTGGCCCAGGAGGGGATCACCAAACTGAAGGAAAAGGTCGACGCTCTTCTGGTCGTGGAAAACGACAACCTCCTGAAGATTGCGGACGACAAACTGAAGAGCGTCGACGCTTACAGGATGGCGGACGAAGTGCTGCGTCAGGCCGTGCAGGGCGTCACCGACCTTATCCTGAAGCCGGGCACGATCAACGTCGATTTTGCGGACATCAAAACGGTGATGAAGAACGCGGGCTCCGCGATCATGGGCATCGGCTCCGCCGAGGGCGACAACCGGGCGGAACTGGCCGCGAAAGCCGCCATAAAGTCGCCGCTCATGTCCGTTTCGATGAAGGGCGCCAAGGGCATCCTTTTCAACATCACGACGGGGCCGGACGTCACGCTCCTCGAGATGAACCGCGCCGCGACGATCATCAACGAGACCGCCGACGAAGACGCGCTGGTGATCTGGGGGCACTACATCGACGAAGACGCGGCGGGCTCGATACGCATCACGGTCATCGCCACGGGGTTTGCAGAGGCGAAGGACGGAAGGGGAGAATCCACCCCCTCGAGGCCGGAACCGCTGTCTGTTTCCGCGAAGGAAGAGCCTCTGACTCTGGCGACGTATCGGAAGAAAAGAAACAACACGAACTTTTCTTTTGAGGAAACGGACCTGGCGCCGTCTTCGTCGGGCGAGGACATGTTCAATGGCCTGCCCAAAACGGCCTATGATCCGCCCGCTATTTACAGAAAAAGGCAGAAGTGAAGGAAGGCAGAAGTGATTTTGCCTGTGAACCCGGGGGGCTGATTTTTTCGCGGTCGGCCTGTTTCAGTTCTTTGGAAAGGAGCGTCAAGAGGTGCCGTTGAGAGAGACGAGGCGTTTTAAAACCAGGGGTTTTGTCATATCTTTCGGCGATATCATGCTTCCTCTGGTGGGCATTGTCGCCGTGGGACTTCTTTTAGTTGCGGGAAGGCTGTTTTTTCTGTCCACTCCCCAGACGGAGAGGCCAATGTTGCCCGTTTTGCCTGCTGCCGATCCCGCCGCTTCTCAGGGACGATCCGCCCGGACGCAGCCATCTTTTGCAGAGGAGCCGACGCCGACATCGGTCGACAGGGCGACCGCATCCGGCAGCGTCCCGGAGGAAACCGCCAGACCTGTCGCAACCGAGGTGATGGCGGTTCCCTCCGGCGGAAACATGGCTTCTTCTGCCGCACAGGTCACGCAGACCGCACAGAGCGAACGGGTCTCCCCTCCGCCGAAGGGCGGCGTTACCGTCATCTCACGACCCGTTGTCGGGCAGGGGGCGACCGGGCGACAACCGCCCGTCAGGGTGACGATTCCTCAAAACAGGGCGACGGTGACCCCTCCGAAGGTAACGCCCCCTGCGCCGGCAAAGGAGCCGGAAAAAAAGGAGCCGGAAAAAAAACCCGGATGGATGGTGCAGGTGGGGGCTTTTTCCACGCCGGCGGCGGCGGAGGCCGTCGTTCAGCAGCTCGGCAAGGCGGGTTATCAGGCCACGGTGCTGCCTGGAAAATTGAACCGGGTGCTGGTGCCGGCCGGGTCCACGCGGGCAGAGGCGCTGACGCAGGCGGAAAAAATGAGTAAATCCGGATTTCAGGGGGCTTTTATCGTTCCCCCGAGGTCCTGAACGATCGATGATTTCCGACGGGGAGGCGCATGCTGACCTGACGGATTTTTTCGGCAGGAAGCTGAACTACGTCCGTATTTCCGTGACGGATCGCTGTAACTATCGCTGTCGTTACTGTATGCCGAAGGACGGGGTCGAATGGATTCCGCACGATCGTATCATGACCTATGAAGATATTTTTTTTCTGATCCGCGTTCTCCGCGAGCTCGGCGTCGAGAAGGCACGTTTTACGGGGGGAGAGCCGCTTGTCCGCAGGGGAATGGTTTCTTTTTTGTCCGACGTCCGCGCTTCTTTTCCGGGGCTTCGCGTGGCGCTGACGACCAACGGATCCACGCTTTCGCTCCATGCCCCGGAGCTTGTTCGAATGGGCCTTTCATCGATCAACGTCAGTCTGGACACCCTCGATGCCGAAAAATTTGCCTTTATGACGCGGGGCGCCTCGCTGGGGACCGTTCTGGGTGGCCTCGAAGCCCTGCTCGACGCCGGAGCCCTGAGCGCAGGGACAGACGTGAAGATGAACGCGGTGCTGATTCGCGGCTTCAACGACGGAGAAGCCGGAGGTCTGATCGATTTTGCGCGCAGGCTGGGAATTGTCCTGCGTTTCATCGAGTTTATGCCGTTGGATCGGACCCTCTGGTCCGAGGAAAGTTTTATTCCCTTCCATGAAATACTGACCGGTCTGCCGGACGCCTCCGAGTGGCGTCCCGAGGCGTCCGGCCCGGTCGCCCCTGCCGGCCCGGCCCGGTATTACGTCAACGGGGTCACCGGACAGCGCATCGGCGTCATTGCGGCCGTCTCCGAGCACTTCTGCGCGTCCTGCAACCGGCTTCGCGTCACCTCGACGGGAGAGCTGCGCGCGTGCCTGTTCAGCAACGAGCAGGTCTCGATTTTCGGACCCCTGCGCGCGCGGGACGAGGCGGCTCTGCGCGAACGTCTTTTCGAAGCGGCCGTTCTGAAGCCCGAAGCGGGGATGGGCCTGAACCGGAACGAAGAGCGGCGCATGTCGATGATCGGAGGCTGAAACGACTTGTCAAACCCTGAAGAAAAGACTTTTAAAGAAAAATTCCCCATACGGCTGTCTTCGCATCCGGTGTCTTCGCATCTGGATGAAGGCGGACATCCGCTGATGATCGACGTCGGGAACAAGGAGAGGACTCTGCGCGTCGCGGAGGCCGAGGGGTTTGTCCGCCTGACGGACGTGATCGTGCGGGCGGTGCGGGAGCGATCGACGGCCAAGGGCGACGTGCTGAAGGTTGCGGAGCTGGCCGGCATCATGGCGGCCAAACGCGCGCCGGAGCTCGTTCCCCTGTGTCATCTGGTGCGGCTGGACGGCGTGCGCGTCGAGTGCCTCCTCGACGAAACAGAGGGACGGATACGCATCCGCGCGACGGTGAAGGCCAACGACGTCACCGGCGTGGAGATGGAAGCGCTTACCGCCGTATCCGTCGCGGCGTTGACGGTCTACGACATGTGCAAGGGCATCGACAGGGGGATGTGCGTCGAGGGAATCCGCCTGCTGAGGAAAAGCGGAGGAAAAAGCGGCGACTACGTCAACCCGGATGCGGCCCCTGAGGCAACGCCATTCAAACGGGGTTCTCAGGGGCCCGCGGCCCCTGAGCGGGGTCTGGGGCAGAGCCCCGGAGCGCCTTTTGATCCTTCCGCGTCCCCCTCCATTCGCGCCGGGGTGCTGACCGTCAGCGACAGGGGGGCGAAAAAGGAGCGGGAGGACACCGCCGGGCCCGCGCTGTGCGAGCTGCTTTCGTCCTGGGGCGCGGAGGTCGTCTGCCGGGATGTCGTCCCCGACGAGGCGGAGGCGATCGCCGGACGCGTTCGGCGGTGGGTTGGGGAGGAGAACCTGCACCTTGTCCTGACGACGGGCGGAACGGGCCTGTCTCCGCGAGACGTGACGCCGGAGGCGCTCATGGGCATTGCGGACCGGGTCGTCCCCGGCATGGGGGAGCTGATGCGCGCAGAATCGCTGAGACACACGCCCCACGCCCCGCTTTCGCGGGGACTGGCGGTTACGATCGCGCAGTGTCTGGTCGTGGCGCTGCCCGGGAGCCGAAGAGGGGCGACCCAGTGCTTCGAGGCGCTGCGTCCCTCGCTGCGCCATGCCCTGGAGATCCTGAACGGCTGGTCGCGCGAGGGCGACGTGCCCGCTCATTCGGATATCCATTCCTTCGAAGAGGTCGAAGAACTGATCGCGAGGCACGCTTCGCCGGGCATACGGCCCGGCCTGGATCGAATCGAACGCCTGCTGTCGCTGCTCGGCAGCCCGGAGGGCGCTTACCCCGCCGTCCACGTGGTGGGGACGAACGGCAAGGGCTCGACCTGCGCGATGCTCGACGCCGTCTTCAGGGCGGCCGGATACAGGACCGCGCTGTACACCAGTCCGCATCTGGAGAGCCCGGGGGAGCGCCTTTTAATCGATGGCCGCCCTCTCTCTCCGGAGCGCTGGGGCTCGGCGGTGGAGAAGGTCGTTGCGGCGCTGGAGGGCGACGCGGCGCTGCGGTCGGACCCGCCGTCGTACTTCGAGCTGGTGACGGCGGCGGCCTTTGTGATGGCGGCGGAAGAAAAGGTCGAGGTCGCGGTGGTCGAGGCAGGGCTGGGCGGACGGCTGGATGCGACGAATCTTTTGTCGAACGTCGTCTGTTCCGTCGTCTGTTCGATCTCGATGGACCACACCGAATATCTGGGGGACACGCTCGAAAAGATAGCCGGAGAAAAATTTGCCGTGGTGCGTGCCGGCGTGCCCGCCTGCTTCTCCGGCAACGACCCGGCGCTGGTTCCTTTGTTCGATGAATTTTGCGGTCGGGCTGGAGCCCTTCCCCTCGTTCCGGGGCGGGACGCGGTCGTGGGGGCGGCGGGTATGACGGAGACGGGCTGCGTCTTTGATTTTAAAGCCCAGGGGGGCAGAGCTCGTTCGGCTCCTGCGGAATCCTCACCGGCCCCCCTGGAATCTCGGATTGAAGCCCAGGGGGGCGGAGCTCGTTCGGTTCCTGCGGAATCCTCACTGGCCCCCCTGGAACCCCTGGAACCCCTGGCGGCTTTGAGCCTGTCGGGGGTTCGGACGAGCCTTATCGGGCGCTGGCAGGTGTCGAACGCGGCTCTGGCGCTGTTGGCGATTTCCCGCCTGAGGGTGCGTTTCGACCGTCTGACGGAGCCCGCCGTTCGCGCGGGGCTTTTCAGCGCGCGCTGGCCGGGGCGTCTCGAGATCGTCTCCCGCGGGCGTCCCCTGATCGTTCTGGACGGAGGGCACAACCTGGACGGCGTGACAAAGCTTGCCGAAAGCGTCACTGAGCTGTGGGGGAACAAAAATGTCGGCTTCGTCTATGGCGTGATGAAGGACAAGGACTATCCCGCGTGCCTTGGCGCGCTGAACGGGCTGCCAGTAAAGCCCTCGCTGTATGCGACCTGCGTTCCCGGCATGGAGCGCAGTCTCGCGTCTGATGTTCTGGCCGAATGCGCGCGGCGGATGCGGTGGGCGGGCGAGGTCAGGGCTTGGGAGAACCCCCTCGACGCGGTCGGGCGGGCCTCGGAGGAGAACGACGTCGTGGTCGTCTGCGGCAGCCTTTACCTCATAGGCTGGATACGTCCAAAACTTTTGGAGCGGATGTTTCAATGAAAGGCTTTGTCGAAGAACAGGCCAAGGGGCAGAGGTGGCTGCGTTTTGTTTCGCCGGAGGGCAAACCCGCGGCGGACGTTCGATTTTTCATGCGGGGCGCGCTGCTCGACGGGACGAAAGGGAACGCGGCGTCCATACGGGAACGCCTGACGCCTCTGCTGGGAGCGCCTTTTCCCATGCTCGCCCCGAGGCAGGTCCACGGAACGAGGATTCTGGACGCCGCGGAGGACGTGATCGATACGGGGTCGCCCGCCGCCGAGGCGGACGGAATCTTGCTGGACGTCCCCGGAACGGAGGCGTCGCTGCGCTTCGCCGACTGCGCGCCCGTCGTCGTCGCGCCGCTGTCGGGAACGACCGGTACTCCGTGGGTGCTGACGATGCACTCCGGTTATAAGGGGACGGTCCAGAACATCGTGGCGTCGGGCCTGGAGAAGGTGCGCGGGCGTTACGGAGCAAGCGCGCTCTCGTCGGCCTGCGCGTGGGTGGGGCCCTGCATCGGGGCCGCAAACTACCCCAGAGACCGGGAGGAATGGACGGAACGGGGAAGAGTCGTCTTCCACGCGGAAAACGTGAGAATCCAGGCCCCAGGCCCTGAGCTTAAACCTAAAGTTTTTTTCGACATCGCAGGGGAGCTGAAATTTCAGTTGCTGGAGGCCGGGATCGCGGAGGATCGCATTTTCCTTTCCGGCGTGGACGCCTTCGCGCGCCGTGACCTCTGTTACTCCTGGAGAGGCGGAGATCGCGAGGACCGGATGTTCCTCTGGGCAGGACTCCCGGATTAAAGCTCCGTAAGCATTCAGCCCACATTCGTCAGCAAAAATGTAAGGGCTTGCAATTTTAGCAGTTACAGGCCTTTAAGCCCCGATCACCTCGTACACCGGCACTTCCTCCGCCTTTCCCTTTACCTTCAGGCCGCCCAGAAAGTTCAGCTCCACGCTTTTGTCCGGCAGGTTGTCCGCCGCGGCTCGGCTGATGAGTATCTGCCCCGGAGCGGCGTTGGACTCCAGCCGCGCGGCGGTGTTCACCGTGTCGCCGATGGCCGTGTAGTCCATGCGGAAGCTGGCTCCGATGTTGCCGATGATGGCGTCGCCGGTGTTGACGCCGATTCCGAACCTCACGCCCCGCCCGTATTTGAGCGTCAGTTTCCGCTCCAGGGCCGCCGATTCCTCCCGCATGGCCAGCGCGGCGCGGACGGCCGCCAAAGTGTGATCCGGAACGTCGTAGGGTGCACCCCAAAACGCCATCGCCGCGTCGCCGATGAACTTGTCCAGCGTGCCGCCGTGGCGATGAATGCAGGATGCCACAAGGTTCAGGTACTCGTTGAGTATCTGAACGATCTCCTCCGGCGGGACGGATTCCGAAAGCGGCGTGAAACCGCGTATATCCACGAACAGAACCGTCACAGTCCTGCGCTGTCCGCCCAGTTTCAGGCCGTCCTCCCCCTCGTCCAGGATTTTTCGGAGCACGTTCGGGGCCATGTATTTGCCAAACGTGCTCCTGACGCGCGCCTCGTCCGCGCGCGTCTGCGCGTAATGCCAGGCCAGCGAGGCGAAATAGGCCAGCACGCAAAAGGCCGGCGCGTAGATCACGCGCGTCACGTAACCCCCGCGCGCGATCAGGTACGTCGCGCCCCCGTAAGCCAGCAGCAGAACGAGCAGCAGAACCAGCCCCAACCTGGGCTTCCGGCGTAAAAACAGCGCCGCCGCGGAGAGCGTGAAGATCGAAAAAACAGCGAACCCGATCCAGCGCGGCAGGTCCGTCAAAAAATTGCCTTCCAGCAGCTGCTGGAGCATGTTCGCGTGAATTTCGACGCCGTAGGTGGGCCGGTCGCCATCGATGGCGGTGAATTGCCAGTCCCGCGCCAGTCCCTGCGCGTAAGGCCCTATCAATACAAGCCGGTCTTTGAAATACCCCGGAGGAACGCGCCCCTGGTGCACGTCGGCGAAGGAAAGGGGATGATACCACCCTGCGCGCCCGGTGAAGGAGATGTAATATCGCCCCGCCCCGTCGGTGGGTATGTTCGGTTCCGCGCCTTTATACAGTTTATACATTTCCGCGGCGAGCGAACGATACCGCGTCTCGCCGTAATAAAGTTCCAACAGCGCCCGGCGCATCACGCCGTCGCCTTCGGTCAGCCCGTTGACGTGCGCCAGGCGGATGGGCGGCTCACCGCCGCGCAGCGCGTCAACCGGCGCGACCAGCTCGTCGGCGCGCATTGGCCCATCGGCGGTGCGCGCCCTGAACAGCCCGTAAGCCGACAGCACCACGTTGCCGGCCCGCACCAGCGACCCGGCAAGCCGTTCGTCCTCGCCCGGCACGCGGGAGGGCGTGTCGAACAGCACGTCGATACCCACGACCGCCGCGCCGCCTTCGGTCAGAACGTCGACCACGCCGCCCATGACGTCCCTTGGCCACGGCCACTGCCCCAGACGCGCGATGCTGGCGTCGTCCACGGCGATGATGACCACGCGGCTGTCCACAGGTCTGACACGCTGATGCATCCGGTCATACAGGCGATTTTCAGCGCCCTCGAAGGCATTGAGCGCGTAAAACGCCGCAAACAGCAGCCAAAGCGCCGCCAGGGTCGCTATCGACGCTGTACGCAATCTTCCATGTATTCCATACCTTTCATGTTTTTCGTGTCTTTCACGCGGCATGTTCGGCCTCCCTGTTTCTATTTCCACGCCTCGCTTCGTATGAAGCGCTCCACGATCCCCGGGTCGAGCTGCCCGTTGGCCGCCATATCCTTCAATATCGCGAAGGCTTTTTCCGTCGGCGTGGCGGGCTTGTAGGGACGATCCTGCGCCGTCAGGGCGTCGTAGACGTCCAGCACGGTCAGAATGCGCACCTCGACGGGGATCGCTTCGCCCGACAGGTTGTCCGGGTAGCCTTTCCCGTTCAGGTACTCGTGGTGGGAGGATGCCCAGCCGGGCACCGATTTGTAGTGTCCGGGAAAATTCATTTCGGACAGCATCCGCCGCGTCATGAGGACGTGGCTCTCCATCACGCGGCGCTCCTCGTCCGTCAGGGTTCCCCTGCGCACCAGAAGGCACGCCAGTTCCTCGTCCATCAGGAAAGGCGTTCCGTCCGGGCCGGTCTTTCCGCCCAGCTCACGCAGAGCGGCCAGGGTTTCGTCCGATAAAAAGCCCGCCCTGTTGGATTTTTCCACAAGCTCCCGCGCCGCCTCCAGTTCGCCGGCGCGCCTGGCCCGCTCGCTGCCGTCGATGGACAGGCTCAGGCATTCGATCTCGTTTTGCAGGGCGAACGTCTGAAATCGGTTCATCACGTCTTTTGTCCTGGGGCCCAGACGGCTCTCCTTGTCCATCACCTCCAGCGGCACCACCAGCTTGCCGATGTCGTGCAGCCAAACGCTCATCAGGAGCTGCCGCCTGCGCTCGTCGTCGAAGGCGGCCTCGCCTTCCCCGTTCAGCCAGTCCACGAACTTTTCCGCGTAACGCGCCATGTTGCGCGTGTGGTTGGCGTTGTAGGGGCTGCGCGCGTCGATGGCGGCGGACATGACGCGGACGAAGGAATTGAGCAGCTCCGTCACCTCGGCGGCGTAATTCAGGTTCGTGAGGCAAAT